>JAZKTI010000109.1:0-8277 GCA_036625635.1 Haloarculaceae archaeon | reverse complement strand
AGGATATCCTGCTCAGCGGCCGCGAGCGGGCCGAGGGCTTTCTTACTGTATGCCGGACAGGTTACAGGACCTCATCAAGAGAGCGGGCCGAGGGCGTACTGATTGGAGGCTGCTTCGGACGCGGCGACGCCACCGAGGCCTCGCCCAGCCCATCCGTCTGACGTCCGTCTGACTGACAGTTTAGTACCCACCTGGCCAACCCCTTACCCGCTATGACCAGCCTGGGCGAGGCGTACGACAGGAACCGCTACGAGGGGCGGGACCCCCGGAAAGTCCTCGGCGGCTCGGCCCTCCTCGTGGCCGGCGGTCTTGCCCTCCTGGCCGGAATTCTGCTGCTCGCGACGGCCGCCGGCGGCGCCACCGGCCCAAGGAAGTTCGCCGGCGTCCTCGCTGGCCTCGGCATTCCGGCCCTCCTCCTGGGCGTCGTGGTCGTCCTCCCCGCGAGCTTCCGGGCCCGCCTCGGCGTCGTCTTCGGGGCCCTGCTGAATATCGCCGGCGTGGGACTATTCTGGCACGCCTACCCGACCCAGTGGACCGTGGTGCGGGACGCGATGGCGTTCGAAACGACGATGGTGTACTTCGTCGGCGGCGCCATCGGCCTCTGGTACGTCTTCAGCACCATCGCGACCTTCCGCCGGCGGAACAACCCCCAGGGGACGGTCACCATGGAGGTGGTCCGCCAGGGCAAGACGCGAACCGTCGAGATGAGCCGCGACCGCTACCGCAACCTCGTCAGCGACGGCGGCGACGCTTCCCAGCTCATCCGGGAAATCGAGGACGACTGAGCCGGCGAGGCCAGATCCCCGTCGCGGATTCTTCTCCACTCGCGTGGCACCGGGACGGTCAAAGCCGGATTTGAGTTACCACCGCGCTCTTTTCCCGCGCAGTCGACGTCTCGGGCATGGCTTCCGGCCCAGTCCCCCTCGCCGCGCTCGTCTGCTGTCTCGTCCTCGCCGGCTGTCTCGGCGCTGCCGATCCCGGCGCCGGCGGTTCGACCACCGCACTCTCGCCCGACGACCGCCCGGGTACCGACGGCTCCACACCCGCCGCCAACGCGAGGACGGACCGGTTGCCACCGTCCGAAAACCCCTCCCCCGTCAGCGCGACCCCGGCCGACGGTGGGATGCCCGCAGAACCGGCGCGGTTGCCCGCCACAGCGGACTGTCTCGCCGACCAGGTCCCATCCCCCTCGGTGACTGCCGGGGCCAACGACTCCCTGACCGGCCGGGCCTACCCCGACTCGCCCGACCCGACCTCGATCGAGGCGGTCGAGGATTGGACGATCGCCTTCGAGGAGGCGCGCTTCTACAACCGGGTCCTCCGCGAGGAGGACCCCGAGGAGGAGACGCTGGCACGCGTGACCGGCCAGGTTACCCGCGCGAACGCCACGCGCATCCAGGGCGGGTACCTCGTGCGCGTCGAGGGGCTCGGCGCGACCACCTTCGAGAGCGGGATCCACGGCGACTACGGGATCACCGCCCTGTACCGGTTCACGCCGGACGCCATCGAGCGGAGCGATCGCATCGAACCCGGCGAGCGAAACTTCTCCCCAGTGGTGGCCTGCTAATCCTCCGAATCCTGGCCGAGGCCGCTGGCCTCGCCGGCGGGAGTAACCCTCGTGACCCTCTAGCGAGTCCGACCCGGTCACGCACGCAGGTACTGCCGATCGACCCGGTCACGCACGCAGGTACTGCCGATCGACCCGGTCACGCACGCAGGTACTGCCGCCCGAGCAGGACCGCGCTGGCGACGAATGTGCCGGCGAGGACCCAGAAGGCCAGCGCGTACCCGGAAACCTCGGCAATGAGGCCCACGACGCCGGGCCCCAGCGCGTTCGCACCGAGAAACGCGCCGCGGGCCGCCCCGAGGTCGCCGCCCACGCCCCCCTCGGGCGCGGCCTCGAGGACGACCCCGTCGGAGATGGGGAACTGGACCTTGTAGCCGAGGGCCATGAGGACCGTCCCGGCGGCCAGGCCGGCCAGTCGCGGCCCGACGAGGACAAGCGCGAGGCCACCCCGGCGGGGTACTGGATGACGGCGTAGACCAGGCCGACGCCCGTCAGCGCCAGGCCGACGGCTCCCGCCGAGAGGCCGAGGTCGGCCTGGATCCGGGGCAGGAGCGGCGGGAGCAGGAACCGGGCGGTCTGGAGCGCGGCCCAGCCGAGCGAGAGGGAGGCGAACAGGCGGGTCCGGTAGGACGGCGCCGACAGCAGCCCGCGGTCGCGATCGGTGTCCACGGTGGGCCGTAGCCCATCGGTGTCCCTGAGCGGAAGGAGCCGCCCCCGAACACGACCGAGAGTTCCACCGCGACCGAGAGTTCCAGACGACCTACACTTCCTCGGCGAGGGTCGGTGCCACCGACACCGCGCTGACCTCCCGTTCGATCGTGTCGGTGCCCACGACGCGGTCGACGCCGGCGGTGGCAAGTTTCAGCCGCGCGTTGCCCACGAGCATCGGGTGAACGCAGGCGACGATGACGCGACGGGCCCCCCGATGGGTCAGGACCCCGATGGACTCGCACATGGTGGTACCGGTGGCGACGATGTCGTCGGTCACGACGACGTCCCGGTCCGCGACGTCGGCGTCGCTGGGTTCGATCTCGACCGCCGCGCCCGAGTGGCGAGTCTTCTGGAAGAAGTCGGTCTCCCCGGCGCTGTAAGCGTCCCTGACGTCCCTGGCCAGATCGACGGCGCCCTCGTCCGGCGAGAGGAACAGCGGGTCCTGGAGGTCCCCGGGGAGTGGCTCGGCGAGGCGGTCGGCCGCGCTGACGGACGTCGCCGGGACGGTGAAAAAGTCGGTGATCCGCTCCACGTGGGGGTTCACGACCACGACGCGGTCGGTCCCCGTCGAGATGGCCTTCGCGACCGCCCGGGCCGAGAGCGGCTGGCCGGTCTCGAAGACCTCGTCCTGGCGCGCGTAACCCATGTAGGGCAGGACAGTCGTGATCGTCTCCGCGCCGAGTTCCCGGACGGCGTCCTGGAGCTGGAGGAGTTCGACGTGAGCGCTGCCGGCGGTCGTCGCGGCGACGACGACGGCGTCCTCCACGTCGGCGTCGATGTGGTCCCTCGTCCCGTCGGCGTCGGCGCCGTCACCCGCTCCGTCGGCGTCGGCGCAGTCACCCGCTCCGTCGGCGTCGGCGCCGTCACTCGCTCCGTCGACACCGGCGGCGCAACCCGCCGGGTCGACCTCGACGAGCGTTTCGCCGTCGGGGAACTCCTCGTAGCGAACGGTGGCGAGGTCGTGGTCGGTCACCGCGGCCAGTTCGGCTGCGAGCGCCTGCGACCGCGACCCGGCGACGATCATGTTCGTGGGGTCGCTATCCGGGCTAAACCGCTTTTCGGTCGGCGATGAGTAGAGGGCCGGGGAAGAATCTTTTCAGCCGTTCTTCCTGGTGTTTGGGCGGTATTTATTCAGCACGCTCTCACCTCGCTCGCTCGCGGCTCACTTCGTTCGCCGAGCAAACGAGTTCTCTCGGGCCCCCGTTCGGCCGGTTCACTCGCTCACGAGGACGCCGCTCGCACGCAACGTGGGCTCGCTGCCTCGTGGTTTCACCGCTCGCCCCGGCCGAGGCTCTCCCTGCCAGCCGGTTCACTCCGTCCACCGGCTGGCCAGTCCGGGACGCTCCCTTCGGTCGCGTCCCGCGTCGCTCGAGCCTCGCGCCGCTCGGCCTCTCGGGCTCCGTCGCACCGTTATACCGTGCGGGAGGTCGGCTATCGCCGGCCTTCGAATGACGTACCGGTGGAGCCGGCACGCAGGCGAAGCTGGCAGGAAGGGTTCGGCCTTGCAGTCCCCCAGGGGAGCAAATTCTGGGAGTTCGGTAAGGGCCCGCCGCTCAGTTCGTCTCGGCATCCCGTTACCTGGCAGACTGAAAGGGCAAGGCCCGCTGGCGGCTGGTAGCGACACGAGCACCGCAACGAGGGCAGCGAGTGAGGAGCGCAGCGAGCTCGCAGCCGCGAGCGGGCCGAGGGCGTTCGGGTTGTTGGCGGTGGGGCGTGAAGCAACTCCTGCGAGCGGGCCGAGGCCTTTTGGGTTGTTTGCTGCTGTGGCCGACGAACCTGTGAGTGAAGGGGGGGGATTTCGGGCTGTCTGCGGTTCCAGAATCTCTCGGTCCAGAAACTCAACCGAGCGAGAGGGAGTAGGCAGACACCAGGGACACAGGAGCAACCAATCAGGGCACGAGCTGTTCACCGTCGTCATCGATTACCCTGATGGCGTCGACGGGACAGGCACGGGCTGCGAATTTCGCGTCGAGTTGGGCACCCTCGGGGACCTCGAGCACGAAGAGATCCTCCTCGCGCTCGGTGGCGTCAGTCAGGACGGCTTTGCCGGCGACCTCGTCCCGCTCGAAGGCGTCCCACTCGGCGACGCACTGGAACATCCCGATGCAGGTGTCCCGGTCGAACTCGATCTGCATGGGGACCCTTTCGCCTGACCCGGCCATCAACCTGGCGCACGCGAACGACCGGACCCGGAACACCTGAACCAGGGATGATCCGAAACACCTGAACCAGGGATGATCCGAAACACCTGAACCAGGGATGATCCGAAACACCTGGACCCGGAACAACCGGGCTCCGGGCGTGGGATCGACAGTCCCTGCTCACTCTTCGATTACACCCTCGACCGTCGCCTCGATGACCCGCTCAGCCTCCTCGTTGCTCTCGGCCGCAGTCCCGCTTTCATCAGTTTCGCCGTCCCCGTCGAGTCGCTCGAAGGTGACGCGAGCGGTGACCTCCCAGCCGTCCGGCCGCTCCTCGACGCCTTCGTTCTCCCAGACGCACCTGACGGTGTCGCCGGTGTAGACCGGCCGGAGGAAGTGGTACTCGATCGACCGCGCGAGCATCTCCAGGTCGCCCCCGATCTCGGTGAGCATCGACCCCGTCAGGAGGCCCTGGACGAGGCGGCGACCGCTCTCGTCGGCCTCCGTGTGGCGGGACTGGTCGTCCCCGGTGACCGTCGCGAACGTGTCCACGTCGGCAGGTTCGAATGTCCGGACGCGCGCATGAGTATCCCCGTTTGCTGGCTCGGTCATCGGCGGATACAGCAGTGGACTGTGCTTGAAGCCACGGCTTTTCCCGACGGGCTCCCGGCCTGCGCTCCGGGTAAAGGGAAAGGCAAGTGGTGGTTCGGCCGCCAGGGTGAGGTAATGCTCCGTCGGCTGGCGCGCCGGTTCGTCCAGTGGTTTCCGGCGCTGCTGGCCCGCATCGGCATCGTCGAACGGGTGAAAGCGACAGAGGCATTCGACCTCGCGGCGCCCGTGATGGTGACCGGCGGGTTGCGGGTCTTCCTCCGGATGGCCGACTTCCTCTTCGTCGGTCTGGCGATCGGGGACGCCGCCATCGCCGGCCTCGAGATCGGCTTCCAGTACTACTTCATCGGCTTCGGGCTCTCCCTGGCGCTGACCTCCGGAACCATCAGCGTCGTCTCCCGGCTCCAGGGCGCCGGCGAACGCGACCGGGCCGGCCTGGCGGTCAAACAGTCCCTCTGGCTCGCCCTCCTGATCGCCCTTCCGCTGACGGTCGTCTCCTGGGAGTACGCCCGCCAGCTCGTCGCGCTGCTCATCGACGACCCTGAAACGATCCGCTACGGCGCGGTCTACCTCAAGATCGTCATGCTCGCCCTCCCCTTCCGGTTCTGGGGCATGATTTCGGCCCGCGCCCTCGCGGGAAGCGGCGACACCCGGACGCCGATGTACGTCCGCCTGCTCACACTGCCGACCAACGTCGCCCTCAACGCGGTGCTCGTCTTCGGCCTGGGGCCCGCTCCGCGGCTGGGCGTCGCCGGCGCCGCCATCGGGACCGCCGCCGCCAACGCACTCGCCGCCGCCGTCTTCGCCGCACTCCTCCTCTCGGACCGCTACGCGATCCGGCTCCCACTCGGGGGGACCCAGTTCGACCGCGACCTCATCCTGGAACTCGTCAGAGTCTCCTCGCCGCTGGGTGGCATGCGCCTGCTCCAGGCGTTCAGCTACTTCCCGTTCATCTGGATCCTTGGCATTCTCGGGCCGGCGGTGGTCTCGGCCTACGCCATCGGCCGGCGGGTCGTCTTCATGGCGATGATGCCCGCCTGGGGGTTCTCGACGGCCGCGAGCACGCTCGTCGGCCAGGCACTCGGGGCCGGCGACGAGCGCGGGGCGACTGATTATGGCTGGCAGACCTTCCGGCTTGCCCTCGCGACCCAGCTCCTCATCGCCGCCGTCCTCGTGGTCGCGGCCCGCCCGATCGCGATCGCTTTCGGGACGGACCACGTCGATCTGACGGTCGACTTTATCCGGGTCTACGGCCTCGTGACCGGCGGGTTCAGCATCTCCCGGACGATGCGCGGAACCCTCCGCGGTGCCGGCGACACCCGCTGGCCCATGTACGGGACCTTCCTCGGCTCCTACCTGGTGCGGCTCCCCATCGCCGCGCTCGCTCTGCCGACATCGGTGACACTCGCCGTCCCGTTCCTGAGCCTCTCCGTCGCCCCCGGTCTCGGGCTCGGCCCGGCTGCGATCTACCTCGCCCTGATCGGGGACTTCTACGTGAAGGCGGCGGTCAACACCGGCCGGTTCTGGAGCGGGCGCTGGAAGGCTGTGGCGCGGCGGGCGCGGGTCGGGGCCGGGCCGTCCGATTGATTGCGGGCGCGGATCGGCCGCCGGACCGAGGCGGACCCCACGCGTCACGACCGGGGTGGCCCTATTCGAACTCGCCCTCGGTGACGTCCGCCTCGGGCTGGGAGGCGATCTGGAGCCGGCTCCTGGGGAAGAAGTGGGCGAGGTCGGTTGTGGTGACGATGCCGACGGGTTCGCCATTCTCGGTCACGGGCAACTTCTTGACGCCGTTGTGACCCATGCGTTCGCCGGCGGTCCGGACGGTCTCGTGGGGGCGGATCGTTACCACGGGATCCGACGCGATCTCCGAGATCGGCGTGGCTGTGAGGTCGCGCTCCTCGCCGACCGCCCGGACGATGTCCGTCTCGGTGACGATTCCCTCGATGATATCCTCGCCACACACGAGTGACCCGATGTGGGCCTGGGCCAGGCGGGCGGCCGCCTCGGCGATCGACGCGTCGGTTTCGATGCGCTCGACGGGGCTCGACATGATCTCGTCGACGGAGATCTCCTCTGACATTGCTCGGTGAGTCCGAGTCGCTGGTGAGCCATTAAAGCCTGGGTGTCGGTCCCCGCCAACCGGGAATACTGATCGGGTGTATTGCCCAGGAACGTCGCCTCCCCCGAGTTGGAATGAACCTTCGATACAGGGCGCGGGCCTCGTTTAGACGCCCAAGAGCGGACTTCTAACGCCAAACCTCATGCTCAGAACGTCCTCACCTCGCTCGCAACGGAGCCCCGACCGCAACCACACCCGTCCAGAAATCCCTCACCTCGCTCGCGGCCTGCAACTCGCTCACGGGTCGTTGCCTCGCGGCTCACCGGCTCACTTCGCTCGCCGAGAGAACGAGGTCTCTCGGGCCCCCGCTCGGCCGTAATGACCACGGGAAGTGTTGGGAGTAGCGGACGGAGAACGCCCCCGCTCGCTCGACCGTCCGGGGCTCGCTCACGGGTCCCAGTGCTCCCCGTTCGCTCAACCCGAGACTCTCGCTGCCGCCCGGGTCACTGCGTTCCCCGGGCGGCCCGGCCGAGGTCTCCCTTCGGTCCACCTCGCGCCACTCGAGTCTCGCAGTCGCTGCGCGCGCTCACTCCGTTCGCGTGCTTGCTTCGCCCGAACGGTCGAGCGGTCGACCCCGTTCAGTCCCACCCATGGCTCGCGTCCCAATCCGAGCGACTGCGGCCGGGTGGGTAGGCGATCCGGGTGCGACTGAACGGGGCCGTTCGCTCCGGGACGGCGGGCGACGTTGACAGGGCGAGACCGGAGGGCCCGCTTCCAGCCGGCAGTGTAGGTGCCGGCGACACCGCAGGGCCGAGGCCCGAGGAGCGCAAGGACTGTGAGGGCGACCGAAGGGAGCCCTCGAAATGAGCGAACGGCGAGTGGAGCGAGCCGTAAGTGAGCCCGCCGACCCGCGCGAATGGGGGCTCTCTATTCGCTGGTCACTGTCGATTCTGTTCTTACTCAGTACGGCCTCGCGGGAACGCCGAGGGACTCCCTTCGTTCGTCCCCCGAGCCACCGTCAGAGCACGCTCTGACGAGCTCCCCCTCGGTCGCACGCTCCCTTGGGGGCCCCTCGTTCGCTCGTTTCACTCGCTCAGGGGGACACCGGCCGACCAGACCGAGCCCCTGCCTTCGGTCGATGCACGCGCCGATCGATGCACGCGCCGGTCGATGCACGCGCCGATCGA
>JAZKTI010000108.1:0-8456 GCA_036625635.1 Haloarculaceae archaeon | reverse complement strand
GAGGAGGCCACCGGCGACGAGGCCAATGGCGTCGAGGCCAGCGGCGACGAGGTCCGCTATGCCAATCGGCTGGCCCGGGAACGGTTCGGGGTGACCGGCGGCACCACACTCCGGGAGGGTCGGACGTTCGAACCTGTGGCACACGTCGCCGGCGATCTCTCGGCCGACGGTGGCTGGGACGCCGCCTGCGGCCCGCGGCCGGTCGAGCGGCTCGAGTCGACCGTGCTGCCAGGGCTCGACGCGGTGCCGGTCGATTTGACCACAGCCCGGATCCGGTGGGAGGGTGATCCGGTCGCAATGCTCGTCGTACGCGACCCGGGGCGGAGCCAGGTGCCTGCGATCCCCGGGCAACTCGCCGCGCTTCGGGACCCCCTCGACCAGGTCCGAACTGACCTGGGCACGCTCCATGGGGGAACCGAACTCCTCCGTGACCGGGTCGACGGGAGCGGCCGTCCGTACCTCGAGTCCCTGCTTTCGACCGCGAGGACTGCGGTGGCATCCGCCGAGGCCGCCGACCGAATCGCTGGCACCCTCTGGAGGCCACCGTTCACTCTCCGATACCGCTTCGGCCCGCGCTCGAGGAGGCTATCGAGGACGTTCGTGCCTCCGGGGCGGCTGTCGACGTGGCCGTCGACGGCTCGGTTCCACCGGTCGCCGTCGTCGCGGACGAGGCGCTGGCCGTAGTCCTCCGATCCCTGCTCCACGCGGCGGTCGGGCACGACGGGGGCGAGACGACCCGGGTGGACGCGTCCCTGACCGAGTCAGGAGACGCCGTCCAGGTGCGCGTGGTAGCCGACTCCACCTCCGACGGGGAGGAGGCGTCGACGTCGGGACACCGGCAGGCGGTGGAGCACAGCCGCGGCAGGTGGTCCTCCATCGCGGGACATCTCGTCGGGACCTGCAACGGCTCCATGGACGTGGCGAGGAATGAAACCGGGGAGATGGCCTGGACGGTTACCTTGCCGAGGGCGACCGAGCGGGACTTTCCGCGGCAAGGAGGGGAAGAAGGCTAGGAAGGGGAAGCGGGTGAAGGAGAGGACGAAGGAGAGGGAGAAGGAGAAGCAGGGGGAGAAGGAGTGGACTCGTAGGCAATAGGCAACCGGAGGGGACTGGGGTGGGGTGGGGCCGGGAGAAACCGCGACTGTCCAGGGGGTGCATCAGACGGCGACACCGGCCCCGGTCGCGTGCGAGCGACGGGTCAGTAGGTTACGATGCCATGCTCCTCGCGCGCGTGGGCCACGAGATCACGGGTCGTCTCGAAGGATTCGCCGCAGGTGCACGTGTGGTACGTCGTTGTGGACGCATGGCGTGTGCCCATGATCCATCGTACGGACGGATCTATAATAATTGTTTATAGACCATGGTGGAAGTGTCCACGACGGGACTCGTCGGCCGTTGCAGTGACGCACAGGGCTCGCCTCGAGGCCGGACCCCCGATCGCACCCGACCGACGGCCCCAAACGGCTCGGTGACCGATGAGCGGCCATGGAGGTGCGCTTCCTGGGCGGGGCCGGCGAGATCGGCCGCAGCGCCGTCCTGCTCGACGACAGCCTGCTGCTGGACTACGGGATGGCCTCCTCGACGCCACCGCAGTATCCCGTGGGGGACGTGGCCCCCGACGCCGTCGTGGTGAGCCACGGACACCTGGACCACGGCGGCGCGATCCCCGCCCTGCTGTCGGGCGACGATCGCCCCACGGTCCACTGGACGCCGCCGACCCGGGACCTCGTCCGGACCCTGGCCGAGGACACCCTCCGTCTCCAGGGCAACACGCCCCAGTGTCCCTTCACGCGCACCGACCTCCAGCGCCTCGGCGAGGTGTCGGAGACCCACGGGTACGGTGATTCCTTCACCGCCGCCGGTTACGAGGTCACCCTCCTCGACGCGGGGCACATTCCCGGGAGCGCCCACCTCCACGTTTCCGACGGCGAAACGCGCCTGCTGTACACCGGGGACTTCCACACCGCGGATCAACGCCTCGTCGCGGGAACCACCGCGAGGCCCGACGCAGACGTCGTCGTGACCGAGAGCACATACGCGGACGTCTCCCACACGCCCCGCGACCGCCTCGAGCACGAGTTCGTGGAGCGCCTCCGCGAGACGGTCTGGGGCGGCGGGACGGCCGTCGTCCCGGCCTTCGCCGTCGGGCGGACCCAGGAGATCATGCTCGTCTGTGCTGCCCACGACGTCGGGTGCTACGTCGACGGGATGGGCACGCGGGTCACCGACCTCCTCCTCGAGAATCCCGAGTTCCTCCGGCACGCCGACGCACTCCGCCGAGCCAGGTCCCACGCCCGGATCCTGGGCGGTCGTGGGGGCCCCCGTGGTGGCGGCCTCGGATCCGGGTCGGGCGGGAGCCTCGGGCCCGGATCGAGCGCTCGCTCGGTTTCTCGCGAGGAGCGCGAACGCATCGCCGAGGGGAACACAGTCGTCATCACGACGGCGGGGATGCTCTCGGGCGGCCCCGCCATGACCTACGTCCCCGCGATCAGCGATCACCCGGGCAACTTCGTGGCCCTGACGGGGTACCAGGTCGAGGGGACGCCGGGCCGCGATCTCCTCGAAACGGGGAGTGCCGAACTCGACGGGCGACGGGTGCCCGTCGCTGCCAGGGTCGAACAGTTCGATTTCTCGGCCCACGCCGACCGCGAGGGCCTGCGCTCGGTCGTCGACGACTACCCCGACAGCAGACTCCTCGTCGTCCACGGTGACGACTGCGAGGGGTATGCGGCGCGCTTGCGCCGTGACGGGCTCGACGCCCGTGCGCCGGCGATCGGCGACCGGCTGACGGTCTGATCCAACCCTGGGCTGGCACCGGACCGGTGGTTAGTTGATCGCACAGGTCCACAGTCGGATAGGACCACCATGGTTCAGGACCTCTTCGTCGACCTCTTCGGGACGAACCCCGTGGTCCACGGGCTCGTCGGCGGGGTCGTCATCGCCACGTTGAACCTGCTTGGGGCCTCGCTCGTGCTCGTCTGGCGGAACCCCAGTCAGCGCGCCCTCGACGCCGCGCTGGGCTTCGCCGCCGGCATCATGCTTGCCGCCAGCTTCACCAGCCTGATCGTCCCCGGCATCGAGGCCACCGAGGTCCTCCTCCCCGGAGTGACCGCCGGGGCCTGGACGAAGCCCCTCCCGGTCCTTGCGGGCATCCTCCTGGGGACGCTTTTTCTCGAGCGCGCCGACGCCCTCGTCCCCCACGCGCACTACCTCCTCACCGGCCGCCGGCGGACTGACGCCGCCGCGCCCGGGGAATCCCTTCCCGCGCTCGACGAGCGGGTCGCCTCCGTCGTCCTGTTCGTCCTCGCGATCACTATCCACAACATGCCCGAGGGGCTCGCGGTCGGCGTCGGGTTTGGCTCGGGCGACGTCGGCGGCGGGATCGCGCTGATGCTCGCGATCGGCATCCAGAACGTGCCCGAAGGGCTCGCGGTTTCGGTCGCGGCGATCAACGCCGGCCTCGATCGCCGCTTCTACGCCACCGTCGCGGGCATCCGCGCCGGCGTCGTCGAAATCCCGCTCGCACTGCTCGGTGCCGTCGCGGTTGCCCTCGTGGCGCCGCTGTTGCCCTACGCGATGGGCTTTGCCGCGGGCGCCATGATCTACGTCATTATGGACGAGATCATCCCCGAGACCCACACGCGCGGGAACGAACGCCTGGCGACCATCGGTCTGATGCTGGGTGTCGTCGTCATGCTCTACCTCGACGTCGCGCTCGGCTGAGGCCCGGACACGCGGGGTGGAGGAGGGGAACTGGGGTTGGGAGACTCGGCGATACCGCCGAGATGCGTCCTCGCCGCAATCTGCTCCTCCCGGCGGCCACACGTATCCGAGGGCCCCCGCCCGATGGGGGGGTGTATGGTGATCGTCTCGTAGCCGGTGGCCGAAATACAAGCAAATATTGCATGTTCTCTGCGGCTCCGCGGGCCGGGCCTCCGTCGGTCGCCGGCCCCTCCACGGCCGTCTCTCAGGCACCACAGACACTCCTCGGCCCTGGCCCACCATCGCGGGTCTCCGTGACGCACTCCCGGGTCCAAGGCGTTCGATTCTGCGCGGGGGCCCAGCGGCATTGGCGGCGATTCGACCACCGATGCCGGATTCCCTGCCGTCGCCAACGTGTCGGGCCCGGCACCGGTTCGTCAGAGATAGCCGCAGGGGTTGCCGCGAACGTCGAGCCGGGGCGGGGTTTGCTGGTGAGTTCGGCCTTATACCAGGGCAGCAACTATCCGGTGTTGATGATACCACCCCAGCAATCGGTCGGCCCCCACTATCTCCGGGCCGGCGGGGCCTCCCTCGGATCGGGAGGGAACCCGTGAGCGAGTCATCGTGTGACACCTCGACTGCCGACGCGGCCCGCGACCACCTGTCGGACCTGCCGGACGGCTGTGGCTGTGCGGAGGTATGGGAGTACCTCTCCGAGGCCCGCGATTCGGAGGCGGAGTGACTGCCTCGGTTCCCGGCGGCAGGGTTGTTCGCTCGACGGCCGACCTGAGGCTTATACGCTCGCTCCCCGTACTGTGTTGCGATGAGTGATGAGGGCCAGGACGCCAGTCTGCCGACGGACCGCGAGTCGCCCGTCGGCCGGCCGGTCATCCGGGGCGACCCGACGCTCACCGGCGAGCGCGCCCGGCAGGCGGTCGCGTTCGACCCCGAGGACCCCAAGAGCCTGGCACTCGCCGCCGAAACGGTGGCCGCCTTCGTCGAGAACACCGCCGGCGCCGAGGACAACGTGGTGATGCTCCGGGGCGCGGCCGCCTGTGCCGCCCTGGTTCGCGGCGAGGGTTCATACAAGGACGCGGTGGCGCGGGCCGGTGGTGACGTGACGGTCTCGTTCGTGAGGAAGTGGTCCCGCGTCCACGACCTGCCGCGCTCGATCCGCCGGCACGTCGCGATGGGCGACATCGCCCCGACCGCCGCAAAGCACATCGCCCGCGTCTCCGGCGAGGCCCGCCTCCACCTGGCCTGGGCGGCCATCGACCACGACATGACCGTCCGGGAGGTGCGCTCGATCGCGAGCGCGGTCAACGACGGCGCCGACGTCGAGACCGCCCTCGCCGACCACGGCCTTACTCTCGGCGAGATGTCGCTCACCCTCCCCGTCGATGTCTACTGCCACCTCCGCCGACAGGCCTCCCTCGACGACGAGGCACCAGCGGACCGGGTCGCGCGAGCCCTCCAGCCACAATCTGACGAGTAAGGATCCGCAGGTCCGGTGGGTTCCCGCGCCCGGTCCCGCCTAACCGAAAGCATTTACCGACCCACAGCCGGGAGTTTCGACAGGGCCGGTAGCTCAGTCAGGGAGAGCGTCTGGCTTTTAACGAACTGACCGGTTTCCGGTCGTTCGGGAGAGACCAGATGGTCGGGGGTTCAACTCCCTCCCGGCCCGTGAACCGCCGAGCCTGTGAGCGGCGAGCGAAGCGAGCCGCGACCCGGCGAGGCGTGGGAACGCCTCGGAGGGAGTTGAGCCCTGGAAGTCGCAGGCCCGCAAGCGCAGCGACCGACGGGAGCGAGCATCCCGGACCGCCTTCCTCCGGTTCAACCCCCTCCCGGCCCGTGAACCGACGAGTCCGTGAGCGGCGAGCGAAGCGAGCCGCGAACCGGCCGGTCGTAGTTGGCCGTTTGCACCCCTCTCACTGGCATTCCGGTGGTGTCTGCGTCGGTGACGAATGTGCCGGGCGGGGAGGTTCAACTCGTGGGGACCCGGAACGATGTCGCCGAGAACTGTTCGTGGCTCTCGCGATCACCTCTGCCGACTTGCTCGGCGTCAGATTCGACCCCGGACGTTGGACAGTACCCTGGCACAGCGAGGGCCCGGTCAGTCAATCTCGCTCGCCACTCGGATACTCGTCCACTGAACCGCACCGAGAGACGCGCTCACGGGAACTCTTCGGCACCTCACGGAGAGGGGGTCGAACGGGTATGCTGTAGCGTGAGCCAGATACTCGAGTTCTGTCCTCGAGATCCACACTGCCAGCAGGTCGGCACTACAATCAGTTAGAGGCCCTCGACCTCGTCGAACAGGTCGATCACTCGCCGTTCGGTTTCGTCGCGTATTGCTGCAACCGTGTCCGGGTCCTGGCCGTCAGGATCGTCCAACTCCCAGGTACGGTTCTCGCCTGCCCACCCCGCAGGACAAACGTCGTCGGCCGAACAGCCCATCGTGACGACGTAATCGCTCGCCTGTACCTCCTCGAATGTGATCTCTCGAGGGGTCCGGTCCGAAAGGTCGATTCCGACCGCCTCCATCGCCCGGACGACCTCGTCGTGGACCTTCTCGGCAGGGCGTGTCCCACCGGTCAGTAGGTCGATCTGCTCCGCTACCCCCCGGTCCGCCACTTCGCGCTGGGCGAAGGCGTAGGCCATCTGTGATCGGCCGGCGTTCTGCACACAGACGAAGGCGATTCGTAACGGCTCGGTCATTGATGTTCCCCGTCGTTCCCGGCGGCGTCCCCAGTGGCACCCACCGACAGGACGGGCACGGTCGCGGTACGGATGACGTCGTCGGTAACGCTTCCGACGACAGCCCGCCGGAACCCACCGCGTCCGTGCGTGCCCATTACGATCAGATCGAGATTCTGTGCCTCGGCGTAGGCGACGATCTCTTCGGCTGGATCACCGGTCGCCGTCGCACTGACACAGTCGACATCGCAGTCGATTGCGGTCGCTACGACCCGATCGATGTTGTCCGCAGCTTCGTCGATAAGGGAGTCGACGGACCCGCGATCGCGCCCCGTCATCAGCGCCTCGAGTTCCCCAGCGATGCCCTCGTCGGCGACGGAGAAGCAGTGGACGGTCGCCCCCAGTCGCTCGGCGAGTTCGACGCCACGCGTTGCAGCTGCCTCGGCGGGATCACTGCCATCTGTCGGGAGCAGGATCGATTCGAACCGTTCACCGCCATCCCCGACTGCCCTCCGATTGACCGAGAGGACGGGGACTGTCGCAGTCCGAACGACCTTGTCCGTCACACTGCCCACCACCATCCGCGCGACGCCGCCCCGACCCGACGTTCCCATCGCGATGGCATCGATGCCTTGCTCGTTGGCGTAGGTGACGATCTCCTCGGCAGGAATCCCCTCACGAACCACCGGCTCGACGTCGAGCCCCCGGTCACGGGCCGCCGTATCGAGTCGGTTCACGTGCTGGGTGGCCTGCTCGCGGAGGCGCTCGCGTATCCGCGAGGCGTCGCCGACGTACGTCGCACTCGTCGCGAGTCCACTGTTCGCGACGGAGAGGCCGTGGACGGGCGCGTCGAGCTGTAATGCGAGGTCGAAGCCGCGGGCCGCCGCGGCTCCGGCCGAGTCGCTACCGTCGGTCGGAAGCAGGACTGTGTCGAAGGCCATCGTCGCTCAGTCGTCATCAAACGCGGGGTCGCTCGTGTCAGCCGTCGCGTTTTCGAGACTCCCGGTCGTGTAACCGCGCCAGTCGAACCGGCGCTGGAGGTACAGTGCGACGTTGACCAGCGCCAGGAGGACTGGGACCTCGATGAGCGGGCCGACGACAGTCGCGAAGGCGACCCCCGAGCCGACGCCGAACACTGCGACGGCCACAGCGATCGCGAGCTCGAAGTTGTTCGAGGCCGCCGTGAAGCCGATAGCGGTGGTCGTCGAGTAGTCCGCGCCGATGCCACGGCCCATGCCGAAGCTCACGAAGAACATCACCACGAAGTAGATCGTCAGCGGCACCGCGATCAGCAGGACGTCGCTGGGCTGGCCGACGATCCGCTCGCCCTGCATCGCGAACATCACGATGACCGTGAACAGCAGGGCGATCAGCGTCAGCGGGCTGATCGTCGGCTCGAAGCTCTCCTCGTACCACTCGACGCCCTTCGTTCTCGTCCCGACGTATCGCGAGAGGATCCCGGCAGCGAACGGGATGCCGAGGAAGATGGCGATCGCCTCGAACACCTGCATCGGGGTGATGTCGAAGGCTTCGATGCCGACGACGAGTGACTCCATGCCCAGCAGCGGCGGCAGGAACAACGCGAAGAACCAGATGTACACGCCGTAGGTGAGGATCTGGAACACGCTGTTGAACGCAACCAGGCCCGCCGCGTACTCCGAAGAGCCCTCCGCGAGTTCGTTCCAGACCAGCACCATCGCGATACAGCGGGCCATACCGATGAACACCAGCCCGAGGAAGAACTCGGGGCGCGCGGGCAACCCGGGCGTGATGCCGCTGAAGAAGACGATCGCGAGGCCGAACATCACTGTCGGGCCGATCAGCCAGTTCTGGACGAGGCTCAATCCCAGGACCTTCACGTTCGTGAAGACGGTCGGAAGTTGTCCGTAGTTGACCTTCGCGAGCGGCGGGTACATCATCAGGATGAGCCCGATCTCCACGAGGTGGAAGTCCTGGATGGGTCGGGTCACCGACGGCGCGACAAAGCCGAGGCCGACGCCGACGAACATCGCGCCGAAGATCCAGACGGTGAGATACTTGTCGAGAAAGTCCATCGA
>JAZKTI010000107.1:0-8545 GCA_036625635.1 Haloarculaceae archaeon | reverse complement strand
CGGGTCCGGCTGACCACCATGCCAACCCGGGTCCGGGTCCGGCTGACCACCACGTGCCGCGCCCGCGATGGTCTGGTCCCGAGAACGCACAGCCCAAGCTCGTCAGGCCGCGAAGATCGTCCGGACGGGTACCGCCCGAGCGCATAATACGCCCGGGTGTGGGGTCGGCCCAAGCAGAGTCCGCCGAACTGCGGGGTCCACCTGGAAACGCCGGCGGGGAACACGGCGGGGTGACCGGGACCGGCAGGCTGGACCACCGTTCGCGTCGGCGACCGGGATCCATGTATAAGGTCTATGCATGGGAAAGTATTCTCCCAACACCGTGGGTCCCCTTATAGGCAACATTTACCTTGGCGTCTCTCCTCGTGGCCCGTATGAGTACCCGTTCCGAGGAAATGGCCGAGGCAGACCCCTTCGTCGACTCCGAGTTCCGGGACCGGCTCCGTGACCTCCCGCCGAGCGCCAAGCTCGTCGCGAAAGTGCTGGAGGGGCAGACGCCGCTGTCCCAGCGCCAACTCGCCGAGCAGTCCCTCCTCCCGGACCGGACCGTCCGGTATGCTCTCACGCGACTGGAGGAGTCGGAACTGGTCGAATCGCGGTACAGTTTCACCGACGCTCGCAAGCAGGTCTACTCCCTGTCGCGGTGACCCGAGATCCGGACCCGTGACCGGACCGACCCGGTTCCAGGTCGAGGTACCGACGATGGCACCGGATGGGCAGACAGCAGTCTACCTCGTGGACCGGACCAGTTTCGATGACGCCGGTGTGGCAGCCGGGACCTCCGGCGGGATCGCCGATGACGCCGGTGAGCTACTGGTCGTCGACCCGGCGAGGGCAACGCCGTCCCTCGTCAAGGCCATCGACCCGGCCGCCTCCATCCACCTTGCCGTCACCCATCACCACCCGGACCACGTCGGCGGGCTGGCGGACCTCGCGGAGCAGTTCGACGCGACCGTCTGGGCCCGGCGGGGTCGGGCTCGGGAGTTCGAGGCCGCCACCGGTGTCGTTCCCGACCGTACCTTCCTGCCTGGCGAGACTCTCCCGATCCTCGATGGCGTCGCCGTCGTCGACACCCCGGGCCACGCCCCGGAACACGTCGCCCTCGGCACCGAAGGCTGGCTGCTCACCGGCGACCTGGTCGTCGCCGAAGGGAGCGTGGTCGTGGGCGGCAAGGGCGCCGACATGCGCGCCTACCTCACCTCGCTCCGCCGCCTCCATGCGCGGAATCCCGACCGCCTGTACCCCGCCCACGGCCCCGACATCGAGGACGTCCGAACGACCTGTGCCCGTCTGATCCACCACCGACTCGACCGCGAACGCCGCGTGCACCGGGCGGTGGGGGAGGGTGCGGAGACGGCGGCGGACATCCTCGATGCCGCCTACGACAAGGAGCTGACCGGGGTCCGTGACCTCGCACTCGCGACGGTGGAGGCCCACCTACGCAAACTCGCCGCCGAGGGATCGGTCCGGTGGGACGGCCAGCGGGTGAGTCCCACCGGTGGCGGGCCGGGCGGGGAGGACGCGCCAGAAGGGCGTCCGACGGACTTTTGATCGCTTCGGGCCGTCGATACTACCGTGAAGCGACTCGAAGCCGAACTCGCCGAGGCACACGCGCTCGACGTGGGCCACCTCGCGGATGCCATCGAATCCATCGGCTTCGAGTGCACGCGCTGTGGCGCCTGCTGCAGGGCCGTGTCGGCCGGCGCCGACCTCGCTGATGACGACGGCGCCGACCCCCCTGATGACGACGGCGCCGACCCCCCTGATGACGACGGTCCCGAGCGCCCTGGTGGCGACGGTCCCGAGCGCCCTGGTGGCGACGGCGCCGACCCCCACACGGCGACGGTCTTTCCGGACGAGGTGCGCCGGCTCGTCGACGGGAGCGGGGAGACCCTCGATGCGGATTACGACTGGCGGGACGTCGCCCGGCCGATGCCATACGGGCTCGACGGCGGGGCCGACGATGGCGAAACGTTCGAGTGGGCGTTGCAGACCGACGTTTGCGGCGACTGCACGTTCTACCGGGAGGGGGAGGCTGACGCGCCTGGCGCGTGCACGGTCCACGGCGACCGACCCCTGGTCTGCCAGACCTACCCGTTCAGCGTTGGAGCGGTTGAGAGAGGCCGAAGGAACGACGATGAGGGTGGCGGTACTGGTGGCCTCGGGACTACCGAGCCGATGGGCGGGCTCGTCGAACGTGAAGGGATGGTTCGGGCGCACGAATGTGAGGGGTTGGGGCGTGACATCTCGCGGGAGGATGCAGCGGAACTGGCGGCGACTCTCAAGGAACGGGCGATCCGGGAACTCGAGGAGGCTATCGGGGTTCGGGACACCTACGAGCCGGCCGCCGTCGACGGGCTCGTCGTCCACGATTCCGAGGGCCCGAAACGGCCGGACGGAAGCCGGCTACGGTGACGCGACGCCGCACCCCACCACCGGAGCGGACTGCCCGGAAAACCGGGTGCCCCCTCAGGTCCGACCGCGACGACAAACCCTTTAATCGCCGGGTTCCTCTGAGGGGCTGGAGGCTACATACCTGTGGAAATCTCGAGCAAACTCCTGTGTCTGTTCAGTGCGGACGTATCGGAAGAGGGCGATCGGTACGTCGTCGAAGTGCCTCGCCGCGAAGTGGAGACCGGCTCCATCGAGGCCAGTGAGACCTACCGCGTTGCACTCATCGCCCCCGAGGAGCGCGAGGGCCGCGAGGAGGGCGAGGCGGAGAGGGAGACCGGCGGACCCCCGTCCGAACCCCAGCCACCCGTCGAACCTGGTGAGTTCCGCTACGTCGAGATCGAGGACATCGGCAAGCAGGGCGACGGTATCGCCCGCGTCGAACGCGGCTACGTCATCATCGTCCCCGGCGCGGACGTTGGTGAAAGAGTCAAGGTCGAGGTGACCGAAGTCAAGTCGAACTTCGCGGTCGGCGAGATTGTCGACGAAGACGTCTGAGGGGGCGATGGTCCCGCTCTGACGAACGCCGTTGACACACTCACCCCACAGCGTCGATATCAGTACACCCGGACGTCGTCGAACTCGCCGCCGTAGGCCACGTGGCCGGGGTGGGTCGGTTCGGTTCCGGAGAGGTACATCCGGTCGAACTTCTTCCAGGAGTTTTCCCATCCCAGGTGGGCGAACTCGAGAGCACACCGGACCTGGTGACCGATGCTGGATCGATGATAGATCGACCGATCGACTCGGTTGCGGAGGGCCGCATGGAGGTCCGCGGCCGTTTCGATGGTCGCGTCGAACTCGGTCCAGGCTTCGCCGACGGACCGGCGCAGGTGAGCGTAGGACGAGGTGAACGCTGGGATGCCGAGGTCTGCCGCCAGTTCTCTGGCACGGCGGTTGTCCCGGGGCAGGTGCTTCGGGTTGTAGACCTCGATGGCGTCGACGGCCCCGTCGTGACGCCGGAGGTGGACCTCGTCGAGACTGACGGTCAGGAAACCCGGGTGTGGTGCGAGAACGACCGCGCCCTGACGATCGAGTTCCGCCATCGTGCCCTCCAGTGTGATGTAGTCCGGAATCGAGCGTTCCAGGTGGAGAGCGAGCACGTGCGTCCGCTTGCGCCAGTCACCGGCGAAGATCTCACGACCCGGGACCACAACGAGATCCTCGTCGGAGAACTGCCGGGCGCGCTCCTCGATCGACGGCCAGCGCGTGAAGTGGGGTGCGTAGACCAGCGCGTCGAGACCACGAGCCTTCGCCTGGCGGACCACTTGATCATCGAGGACCTTCACGTGCATGTCGACCCGCGTCGGTGGCACGTGGGACCCTACTCCGGGTCCGCAATTATGGGTTTCCCCCGCGAGCGGCGTGGCCCTCACTGGCGACCGTCCTTCCTGCGCGCGACGGAGGGCTTCCGGGCCCGAAGAAAGCCTTTTAAACGCCGCAGGAGACCACCCGGCTAGGTATGGCACGCTGGGAGTGCGCTATCGATGGCGACGGCGCGAGTTTCGACAGAGCCGAGGACCTCATCGTCCACCAGGCCACCGAACACGAGCGCATCGAGTGCAAGGTCTGTGGCGCCGTCGTCCCTGACGGCTACTTTGCCATTCGGCACGCCTTCGAGGAGCACTCCCGTGCGGAGTACGTCCGTGCGTACGACGCCTCCGCTTCGGAGGTCCGTCGTCGGGAGAAGATCAAGGAGGACCTGGAGAACGTCGCGGACATCCGGGAGGTCGTCGACCGAATCGACAACGGGAGCTAGCCGCCAACCGACGCTGACCGATCGCATTCTCTGCGAGTGCCACGGGGCACGTCCGATCAGCACAGGCAAGGGAACTGTCGAGCCGATTGGCCGACCGATCGAAGAGCACGAGCCGGGAGCGGGTGACTACGGCCACCGGTCCGGGAAAGGATGCTCATCCGGGGAGACAGAGGGCCCGACCCGGCTGTGGTTGTACCGGCCGGAGCATAAAAGCGGCTACAGTAATGGATGACACCACCCGGATCGCAGCTGGTCACGAGGCTCGATGACGCTCGCCGAGAAGGTCGTGGAGACACCCGAGAGTGCCGAGAACCAGTCGGAGACTATCGACGGCGTCGGGGAGGAGGGCAACCAGCTCAGTACCACCATCGAGGAGGTCGCAACGACCGCCAACCAAGTGGCCAAGACCGGCTCTGCGGCGGACGAACTCGCCCACGACGGCCAGGAGACCTCCCTGGAGCCGAGCGACGTGATGTCCACCGTCGCCCATGCCTCGGCTGACGTCGCCGACGATGTCGAGGCACTCCGGGAACGCATCGACGCCATCGACGAGGTCGTCGAGGTGATCCAGGACATTGCCCAGCAGCCCAACATGGTCGCACCGAACGCGTCGATCGAGGCCGCCCGCGCCGGCGAGGAAGGAGAGGGCTTCCCCGGTTTCGCGGACGAGCCCAAGGGGCTCGCCGAGGAGTCACAGGGCCGGCTGGCGAGGTCCAAGACCTCGTGGCAGGTGTGAAAGCGGACACGTAGGCCACCCTCGAGGACCTCCAGGAGACAAACGAAGGAGTGAATTGCTGGCTCTACCAGGTCGAGTCCGCCACCGAGGCCCTCGAGGAGATCGTCGGGCCGTCGACTTCGCCGCGACGGGGATCGAACAGGTCTCCGACGCCACGGCTGATAGGCCCCCAGCACCGAGCAGATCGCGAGCATGCTCGACGACGCTATCGAAGAGGCCGATCAAGTCTCCCAAGAGAGCGCCGCGGTAGCGGAGTCCACTAACGAACCGGCAGCGGACGTGCGCGAGATCAACCGCGTCATCGACCGGCTGCGATGGGACACGGCCCGTCGGCCGGTTGCGCGGGGGCGTGGGATAGTCCCGGTGGGGCGGAGACAAGGCTCGTCGACGGGTGCCGCGGCCGCCGCGCCGCTGGAGGGCATTCTGGCGAAACAATACGCTCCAGGCCCGCCCCGGGAATCCTCCCGCTTATTGCCATTTTCCAGGCGCTTCTCTCTGCCCGTTGTCACGATGAACGGGTCCTTCGGAGGCAAGCGTTCGCCGGCCGCCCGCTCGCCGGACCGTTCTCGCTTGGCGACCTTGCTGTCACCGCTCACTCGCTGTGTTCGCGGCTTGCTGCGCCCACCGCCCCTCGCTGGTCTCGCGGCTCGCTTCGCTCACCGCTCGACCGGAACGAGGAGCGCTTCGCTCGCTCGCTTTGCTCGCTCGCTCACCGCTCCTCGCTGTCCAACACGCGAATCTGGTCGCCACGCACCGTCACTGGAATCGGCACCGTCGCCTCGTACAGTTCGACCGTCACCTGGTCTTTGGCCTCGTCGATGCGCTGAACCTGGGCCTTCTCGCCCTTGAACGGGCCGGCGATGAGTTCGACGATGTCCCCCTCGGCGATGCCTTCGACGTCGGGCTTCGGCGAGAGGAAGTGCTCGACCTCGGACAGCGAACTCTCGCCGGGGACGACGCCCCGCGAGTGGGGGATCTCGTCGAGGATCCGTTCGAAGACGGCCTCGTTGTCCGCCTCGACCATGACGTAGGACGTCAGCGAGTCGGGCGCGAGGGCGGCGTGGACCGCCTCCTCCTCGCGGTTGATGATCATGTCCGCGACCGTTCGCTCCTGGCTCGCCGTTGTCTTGACGGCGTAGATGCCCATCAGGCACCACCCGGCAGGATCGTCATGAACACGAAGATGGTGAACCCGAGCAGCCCCACGAGCAGGATCCCGGCACCGGCGATCTTCGCGATCTGGGAGAACTCCTGCCAGGAGGGCGTACTCGCCAGTTTCAGGACCCGCGTATAGGAGGTGAGGTCGTACGGGACTTTCATGGCCGCCGGTAGCCACTGCGGGCTTTTCTATCTATTGATGCGGGGCGGATGCCGGAGGCCCGGCGAGAGCGGCGTTCGCGCCGAGCACCTCGGTCGCCTCCTCCGGGATGGTGATCGCGTCGTCCGCGCCGAAGTCGAAAAAGCGCATCGTGACCGACGTATCGACAGTCTGGCCGGCCGATTCGACCGTCATGTCGAGGGCGATCTTCCGCATCAGCTTGGAGTCCCTGGCGATGGAGGCCGTATAGGTGGCGTCGGATATCGAACCCGCGGTTCCCGAGCCCGCTCCCCACTGGGCCATGCTCGACAACTCGTCCAGTTCGTCTGCCGAGGTGTCCACCTCGACGACGTGCACCGGGCCCCCGTCGACAGTCTCGTTCCCGGTGATATCGAGGTCGACGGCCAGGAGGAGTTCCTACTGGCGCTATAGCTGGCTGTTCTGGTCCCACAGGTTCCGGTCGAAAACGATCCGGTTCGACCACCGACCTCCGACGTTGATGGAGGCCGAGTCCTCGACCAAGTACATCGTGACCTCGTCCCCGGTGGAGACGCGCACGTCGATCTCCGCCCGCCGCGCCGAGCGGTCGAACAGACCGGCGATGTCCATGGAAATCACCTGGTTCTCGCCGGTCGCTTCGACGTGCATCTCGGCGCGGTAAGGGTCGACGTCCTGCATCGCGGCGACGCTCTCGTTCCGGAGTTGCTTTGCGCGATCGCTCATCTGCCTGTCACCGCCGCCACCAGCCCACCCGGCGAGAACGACGACGGCGAGGAGCGCAACTCCGAGTGCGGGGCGTGCCATCCGTTCGGTACATCGCACAGCGGGCGACAAAGCGTACTGGCAGGGAAGCGTCCCGGGCTCCGTCGCGTGGACGCCGCGGGACAAGCGACGACGGACCGACCTGATTCGAGGCGGGCTACTCCACGTAGTCGATGTCGTCGCCCAGTTGCTGGGCGGCCTGTTCGCGCTGGGCCTCGCTCTTGCCGTAGATCTGGGGGCTCTCGACGCCCGTCACGACGATCATCGTCTCCATCTTGCCCTCGAACCCGCCGTTGACGCTGGCGCCCCAGATGATGCGGGCGTCGGGGTCGATGCGGTCGTATATCTCCTCGACGACGCCCTCGGCCTCCTCGATGGACATGTCCGGGCCGCCGACGACGTTGACCAGGGCGGAGTTGGCACCGTCGAATTCGACGTCGAGGAGCGGGGAGCGGAGCGCAGACCGGATGGAATCCTGGGCCTTGTTCTCGGAATCGGACTCCCCGAGACCGATCATCGCGACGCCGCCGTTCTCCATGATGGTGCGGACGTCCGCGAAGTCCACGTTGACCAGCCCCGGTTTGGTAATCAGTTCCGTCATCCCCTTGACCGAGCGCATCAGGACGCGGTCACAGATCTTGAAGGCGTCCTGGAGCGGCATCGAGGGGGCGTAGTCGAGCAGGCGGTCGTTCGGCACGACGATGACGGTGTCCGAAACCGCCCGGAGGCGCTCGAGACCGGCGTCGGCATTGGCTCGGCGGCGCTCGCCCTCCGCTGTAAAGGGGATCGTGACGATCGAGATTGTCAGCGAGCCGGCCTCCTGTGCGGCCTGGGCGACGACGGGGGCGGCGCCCGTGCCCGTCCCGCCACCGAGGCCGGCGGTGACGAAGACCATGTCCGAGCCGTCGATCGACTGCTGGATGTCCTCGAGGTTCTCCTGGGCGGCTTCCTCCCCGATCTTCGGGACCGAGCCGGCCCCACGACCGCCGGTCCGTTTCTTCCCGATGAGGATCTTCATGTCGGCGGCGACCTCGTCGGCGAGATGCTGGGCGTCGGTATTGGCCGCGACGAGTTTCGCACCGTGGATTCCCTCTTCCATCATGCGCGTCACGGTATTGCCGCCGGCGCCCCCGCAGCCGACCACGGTGATCTTGGTCTCCAGATCCTCGACCACCGAGGCCAGTTCCTCGTCCGTCATCTCCCCCGATGTCGCGGGGTTTTCGGCAGTTCCCTGGGGTTCGCTGGCTTGCTCTCCCGGGTCGGCCTGGCCCTGCTCCCCCTCTTCCTCGGCCTCCTCGATGGCGTCGTCGATTATGGAGTCCATAATTTAAGTCTGGGTTTACGCGGCCCCTTTTATAAAGCTTTTGCCGGCGTCTGACGGGTGGCTGACGGATGCGGGGGACACCCCGCGGTGAAAGTGAAACGGCGTGGCCGACCTCGGGGCGACTTTAAATGGAGCGGAGTGGCATCGGTCACGAGAGCGAAGTCGGTGCGAGAAGGGGCGGCACCCCTCCGCAGCTCC
>JAZKTI010000106.1:0-8562 GCA_036625635.1 Haloarculaceae archaeon | reverse complement strand
CGCTCGTACGATCCGCCACTCGTGTCGCTCGTCGCTCGTACGATCCGCCACTCGTCACCCTCGCGGGGCCGGAGATCGTTCCGCGTCAGCCCGGACACCCACTTTTCCAGACCACCTCGTCGCCGATCTCGGGCAGGGTGATCGGCGTCGGCTCGTCGAACCCGCCGAATTCGAAGGTCCCGTTGGCCCTCGCCGTGGTGCCGCCCTCCTCGACGTTGACGTCGCGGGTGGCTGTGATCGGGCGGTCGGTTTCAGCGTCGATCCAGACAGTGAGGGTCATGTTCTCGATGGTCGCCGACTCCAGGCTCTCGGTGACGCCGGTCCCGCCGACGCTCGGAACAGCCTCGAGTTCCGCCTTCGTGGGATACCCGACGACGACGGAGGCGTTCTGCCCGTCGACGGTTCCGGTCCCACGCCAGTACACGTTCGTCCGGTTCAGCGTCTCGAGCTGCTGGCCGATCGGCGTGTAGGTGAGCCAGGCCTCGGATTGGGAGAGGTTCTGGCGCTCCCAGCCGATCCGCCCGCACTCGTTGTACGCGGTACGGCCGTCGATGAACGCCAGCGCGGGTTCGACATTTCCCCATCGATCTGAGAGGACGTCGACCTCCGCCGTGGCGTTCGTGTGCCTGGCCGTACCGTTGACCCGGACGTCGCCGGTCAGCCGGAGGGTGATCTGCTCGTCGTCGCCGGTGGCGACCACGCGGGTGTCCAGCGAGGACCGGTAGCTCCTGACCTCGTCCATGGCAGCACGACTCTCGGCGAGGGCGTCCAGGGCGCGCTCGTCGCTCGGTGCCCGGTCGGGCCCGGATCCCCCGAGGCACCCGCTCGTGAGGAGTACTAGTGCGACTACCGACGCTGAGTGGAGGGCGCATCAGGCACGCATCGATCACGACAAGTACAAATCCGGCGCTTCTGGTCGGTTCGCCATCAGTTTGGCGCCGCTGCCACCCTCCGGCGACCACGCACGGGTGCGCTCGATCTCGGATTTGGGTCGTCGTGAGGTCCCGAGCGGAGCATGCAATCCCGCGAACCCGGGCGGAAGGACCCCTTGGTGGGGAAACGGGCTGGAGCGCTAGTTTTTTGCCCGGGCTACCGGAACCCCGCGTACATGGTTACCGTCCGGGCGCCCGCGACGAGTGCGAACCTCGGGAGCGGCTTCGACGTCTTCGGGGTCGCCCTCGACCGCCCGGCGGACGTGGTCACCGTCGAGGCGGCCGAGCAGACCACGATCGAAGTGACGGGGGCCGGGAGCCAGTACATCCCCGAGGACCCCGAGAAGAACACCGTCGGGGCCGTCGCCGAGGCCCTCGAGGCGCCGGCCCACATCGAGATCGACAAAGGCATCCGGCCCGCATCGGGGCTGGGCTCCTCGGCCGCGAGCGCGGCGGCCGCGGCGGTCGCGCTGAACGACCTCTACGACCGGGGAAAGCACCGCGAGGAGCTGGTTCCGATCGCCGCCGAGGGGGAGGCCGTCGTGTCTGGTGACGCTCACGACGACAACGTCGCCCCGGCAATCCTCGGCGGCTTCACCATCGCGACGGACACTGGCGTCAGGACCGTCGACGCAGACGTCCCCCTCGTGGCCTGTCTTCCGGACATCGTCGTCTCGACGCGGGACGCGCGCGACGTCGTGCCCGAGGGCGCGAAGGTCACCCAGCTCGTCGAGACCGTCGGGAACGCCGCCACGCTGACCTCGGGGATGCACCGCGACGACCCCGAGATGGTCGGGCAGGGCATGTACGACTCGGTCGTCACGCCCGCTCGGGCGAAGCTGATCGACGGGTACGACGACGTGCGCGAGGCGGCCTTCGACGCCGGTGCGACGGGCGTGACCATCAGCGGTGCCGGCCCGACAGTCATCGCTGCCTGCCGGGAGGGTGCGCGGCGGCAGGTCGGGCTGGCGATGCTTGAGGCCTTCGAGGCCGCCGGGGTCGACGCTCGCGTCTACCAGACCCGGATCGGCGACGGGGCCACCTTCCGCTGACCACGCCGCCCAGGGACCTCAGTCACCGTGTCGCCCGGCCCATCAGTCTCAGACCTCATCCTCGCTCGTTTGGCGTCACCACTCGATCGCCTGGTGTCACCACTCGCTCGTTTGGCGTTACCACTCGATCGCTCGGCCGCCGGCTCCGCACTCTCGGCTGACGGCCCGTGGACCCGACATCCGCCGACCTGTGCTCGCCCGATGAGGTCACGCTGCGGAAACGGGATCTTGATGCCCTCGGCCTCGACGGCGGCGCTCCGTCGGAACGACCTCGGCCATGGCCTGCCACATGCGGGGCGGCCTCGGCCGGGTAATCCAGAATCGGAGTTCCAGGACGACCGCCGAATCCCCGAAGGCCATCGGAACGACCTGGGTCGGGGGCGCGCGCTCGACGAGGGTGACGCGATTGATGGCCGCACGGGCGACGTCATCGGCGTCGTGGGGGTTCGTCTCGTAGTCGCCCCGAGGTCCAGCTTGATCCGGAGGCGTCCCTTCTTGCACCGGTTGGTGATGGCCGAGTTGTTGACCTCGTCCGTCGGGAGGAGGACAAACTCCCCGTCGAAGGTGTCGAGACGGGTATTGAAAATGGTGAGTTCCGTGATGATAGCCTCCTCGTGCGCGACCCGAACCCAGTCGCCGATGGGACGGGAGACCATCAGGACGAAGCCGGCGATGAGCGAGCCGAGCGTCTGGCGGGCAGCGAGACCGACCACGAAGCAGAGCAAGCCCGCACCGACGAGGAGATCCAAACGGTCGACGCCCCAGACGGTCAGGGCTCCGGACACGACGAGCGCGAGGATGCCGAGCTGAGCCGTTCGCAGGAGGATTTCCTCCTGGTGTTCGGTGAGGCGATCGACCTGTTCGCCGCACCGGGCGATCCTCTCCACGAGGAGGTCGGATCCGACGACGCCGGACCCGAATATGGCGACCGTCAGGGTGAAGTTGGCGAGGAGCGGGATCGAGAGCCCCGGAACGAGCAGAGCGTGCCAGGCGACTTCGAAGACTCCCCAGACAACGAACAGGGTGATGCCCCAACGATGACCAGGCCCGGTTGCACGGAGCCGAGACGGACGTCACCGAGGGTTGTCGGAACGGCATCGCCGAGTAGCTCGGCGCTCCGAGCGGCGCGTTCACCTGCGAACCGGCCCAGCAGCGAGCGCCCGAACCCCCGCAGGAGGCGCGGTGCGAGAACGATCGCGACCAGAAGAGTCAGGAGGACCATAGCGACGGAGACGGCGACGCGACCCTCCCAGGTGGTCACCCCCTCAAGGAACTCCCGGGCCCGGTCCACCATCGTCGCATTCCCGCCGGCCACCACCAGTGCGGCATCCATCGACCAGGACTGGGGACGCTGTGAACGTGGCCGGTACCCTCGCGAGGGCGGTCGGCGAATACCTTTTTTAACCTGGTTTCCCTGGGTAGGAATCTCATGCAGTGCACCGCCTGCGGTCAGCAGCAGTCGGGGGGTCTCGTGCGTTGCACGAATTGTGGGGCCGACCTGGGAGCCGACAGAGGGTCCACCGCCAGTGAGGGAAGAGATAGGGGAGACAGCCAGTGGACCGACACGGAAACCGCGAGCGCCGGTGGAGCCGCGAGAACCGACGGAGGGGTTCATGCCGGGCGAACGGCGGCACCCACTAGCACGTCGAGGGCCGGTGGCGGCCAGGCAGGAACGGGGTCGTCTGGTGGGGGGCCCGGCGGCGACAGTGGGAGGGCTGCTGGTCCGGTCGATGGCGACGCCAATGGGGGCGGTGGAGGCGGACTTCAGGCGACACTGTCTCAGTTGCCCCTCCTCACAGGCGTTTTCGCCGGCTTCCTGGCCGGTATCGCCGTCGTTCTGGTCGGCGTGGGCGTCGCCCTCGCGGCGCCACCGGGCCGGTTCTTCGGGACCACCATGGATCTGGCGACTATCTCGGTCATCGACTTCCACTTCGGCTTCGGTGCGCACTTCGTTCCCCGGTTCGTGTTCGCTCGTTTCGAGGAGTTCGCGCCACAGTCGACCCTCCTGGGCCTCCTCTATCTCCTCCCACCGCTGTTTCTCTACACGGGTGGGAAGGCCGTCTCGAGCTGGGCTCCCGATGCCGAGAGTGCTGCGGAGGCGCTCTTGAACGGGACCACCGTCGTGCTCGGCTACCTCCCGGTGGTGTTTGTCGTCCTCTTGCTGGTGCCCGGCGGGGCAGTCCAGGGTCGAATCGCGACGCCGCTCCTCATGGCCGGACTCGTCTACCCGGTTCTGTTCGGCTCCCTGGGCGGTATCGCCGAGCACCACTACCCCGCCGACGCACGACGTGTCGGCGTCGGCTACGGCGTCGCCCTGATTCTTCTCGTCGCCTTTCTCATGTTCCTGTGGACGTTCGTGGTCGCCGGTAGTCTGACCATCGCCGATCGGCTCGTTCTCACGACCTTGCTCCTGGGGGCCGTCCAGACCCAGAGCGGGGTCGGGACCGTGACGGGGCCGGCGGTCCTGGCCGTCCTCGCTGGCATCGCGGCCCTGGCCATCGGGTTCGTGCGTACCTGGCGGGCACACGGTCGGGAGACCATCCTGGAGGGCACCATCCGGCCGCTGTCTGCCGCCTGGACCTACGCACTGGGGGTCGCACTCATCGTGACCGCAATCCCGGTGGTTGCAGATTCCTACGCGGCGCGGGAACTGCACCTCGGTGGCCTTGTCTCGGACGCGGCCACCGAGTTCGCAGGGGCGAACCTGGTCACCATCGGCGATTTCGTCGTCCTCGTGGTTGTGGGGTCGGTCGTCTTCCCGGTCGTTCTCGGTGGAATCGGAGGTTTGATTGCGGCCGTCATCCAGCACCGTCAGGATACCCGCGCGGAGCAGGCCGCGGCTGGCTCAGGCGGACCGGCTGGAAGCGATCAGGCGGGGGCCCTGACCGGCGGAGGGACCGGGCACTCCCCCGCCGGTGGGTCCACCGGTCAGTCCGCTGGCGGTGGGTCAACCCGGCTCGAGGCTGGCGGAAGTACGACTGGCACCGCTGGTACCGGTGAGGGCAGCGAGCCGATGCCTGGCGGGGAGGCGGATGGGCCCGCCGCCGCCGATGAGCCCCTTGGTCCCTCTACGAGCGGCGGCAGGACCGGCCCGGAGCCGGACGCTGATACGCCCGACTCGGGCGGTGACAGTCCCTCAGCGGGCGTGGACGATGAGGTGCCCTCCGACTCCGCTACGGAGGAACCCGGGGAGGAGGACTCACGAGATGACGACATCTTCGGTGGCGGCCCGTCGGAGGAGACCGGGTCCGGAGGCGCCCCGAATAGCGGCGAGACGGACAGCGGCGATACGGACCGATTCGAGGATGGCTTTGATTGGGGTGACGACGACACTGGCGACGACGGCGACGATGACCAGGAGCGAGACTGAGCCCCGGTCGGAAATTAGGTGGACGCGAAAGCGGGTGGGAGAGGGGGAGAGTGAACGTCGATCGTTCCCGCCGATCCACCCGGAGTCTGGTGTGGGAAAACCGTGGCCGCGAGACGGGCAGCGGGCGTGCGGAGGACCTGGGAGGCTCAGACGCCCCGACCCTGGAGTTGGTCCTCCTCCGCGAGGTCGACGTTTGCGTCGCCCTTCATCGACTTCCCGAGGTTCGAGGCGACCTCCGCGAGGCGCTCGGGGTCGTCCCAGTTGTTGACGGCCTCCACGATGGCCTCGCCCATCGCCTCGGGATCCTCTGCGCCGAAGATACCGGAGCCGACGAATATGCCGTCGCACTCGTGGTGCATCATCAGCGCCGCGTCGGCCGGCGTCGCGATGCCGCCGGCAGCGAAGTTAACGACCGGAAGTCGCCCGCGGTCGGCGGTATCCTGAACGAGGTCGGCGGGGGCCTCGTGCTCGCGGGCCCACGCCTCGCGCTCCTCGTGGGACATGCCCTCGAGCTGCCTGATGGCCCCCTTGATCGTCCGCTGGTGGTAAACTGCCTGATTGACGTCACCGGTGCCCGCCTCGCCCTTGGTGCGGATCATGGCCGCGCCCTCGTCGATCCGCCGGAGTGCTTCGCCGAGGTCCCGGGCGCCACAGACGAATGGCGTCGTGAAGTCCCGCTTGTCGATGTGGTAGTCGTCGTCTGCGGGCGTGAGCACCTCGCTTTCGTCGACCATGTCGACCCCGATCGCCTCGAGAATCTCCGCCTCCTTCCGGTGGCCGATCCGGGACTTGCCCATGACCGGGAGGGAGACGGCTTCGATGATCTCGGCGACGTCCGCCGGGTCGGCCATCCTGGCCACGCCCCCGCGCTTGCGGATGTCCGCGGGGACGGCCTCGAGGGCCATGACGGCGACGGCACCGACCTCCTCGGCGATCCTGGCCTGCTCGGGGTTCACGACGTCCATGATGACGCCCCCCTTCTGCATCTTGGCGAAGCCTCGCTTGACGAGTTCGGTCCCGCGATTGAGATCCTCCAGGTCTGTCGCGTCGGTCATACCCCGTTTATTCGGCCGTCGTACCTAACGGTTGTCTTTCGGGCGTGAGTCAGGGCCGCCCTCAGCGCCGGCCTGAATACCCGCTCGGAGCGCTCGCTCGAGAGGGCTCGAGGGCAGGTGCGACGTCTCAGAGATTAGACCACCCGGTGGCTTAAGTGGAGACGGGCCAGGGCGGGCACCAGTCGAGTTGCCAACTTCCCACACGCCCAGTTATACTGGTTGTCTCAACTAAACCCGCACTGCTGTATAATTGTGTTCGTCATCGACGGAAACCGGGACGCTTGAGTATATATTGAGCGAACAACCGCACTACATGGGAATTTAAGTTAAAGGGGAATCTACGATTGGTTATGCCACGCGATAGCAGTGCCAAGACTCCGAGCCGACGACGATTTTTGCAGGCGACCGGAACCGTTGCGCTAGCCTCCGCGGTTGCCGGGTGTGGTGGCGACGGCGGCGGGACCACTACGGAGCCCAGCGGTGACGGCGAGGACGGCGACGGAACCCCGATGGACGGCGAGGACGGTGACGGAGAACCGTCCGACGGCGACGACGGTGACGGAACCCCGGCACCGGAGTACGAGCCGCCGACGAGTTACCCCTACGGCGCCGGCGAGACTCGCGTCCAGGAGGCACAGCAGGTAATGGAGGAAGCCGGGTACGGCCCCGACAACCGGTACTCCCTGGACTGGGTCCAGTACACGAGCCCGGCCTGGAAAGAGATGGCAAACACCATCCGGGCCCGCCTGAGTTCGGCGTACGTCGACATGAGCATCAGCGAGGCCACCTTCGGCGAATTGCTGAACACGACCGAGAAGGGGAACCACGAGGCCTACACGCTCGGGTGGATCATGGACTATCCGCGGCCGCAGAACTTCGTCCAGCTTTTCGACCCGCCGAACACGGTCTACGACAATCCGGACGTCACGCCGAACGGCGCCCGGCTGTTCTGGTCCGAGGACGCCCAGGTCGATTCGGCCATTACGGAGTACCAGGCCACCCAGTTCGACCGCATCGTGAACAACCCCCAGCTGAGTGACGAGGCCCAGCAGACTCGTGGCGAGGCGGCAGTCAATATGGAGGGAGGGAACTGGGACGCCGCTGGGCTGATCCCGATCTACCACCGCTTCGACGAGTCGTTCTGGTATCCCGACCGGGTCGAGTACACCCCCGCCGGCGGTGCAGGCGGGTCCCGATCCAAGGAGAGCCGATCCGTCTCGAGCCTGACCGGCGACCAGACCCTCCAGGGCGTCTCGGCAACGTTCAACTCCCTGGACCCGATCGCCTCGGGGAACACGGCGAGCGGGGGCAAGATCATGAACATGTTCGACGCCCCGTTCAACTACGTCAACGGCACCACGGAGGTCGCCAACCTCCTCGTCGACGACTTCAGTGCCAGCGACGACCTGACCACCTACGAGTTCATGCTCAAGGAGGGCGCCGAGTTCCACGGTGACTGGGGCGAGGTCACGGCCGACGACATGGTCTACTCGATCCAGCGCCTGGTCGAGTCCGACAACTCGACGAACACCTACTTCCCGATCAGCGTGCTGTCCATCAGCCACAAGAAGCGGATGGTCCAGCGGGACGACGAGGACAACATCACCGATGAAGTCGAGGTCGACTCGGACAGTACCGGCGACTACCCCGAGTACGAGGTGGCCGGCATCGTCGACGGCTCGACGGCAGTGGAGAAGAGCGGCGATTACTCGTTCCGGATCACGCTCGACGCCCCGTTCGCGTACACCACGGAAGTCCTGTGTTACTCCGCGTTCTCCGCGGTGCCCGAGGGCATCGTCGGCGACATCGAGGGCTACGACGGCGAGATGGAGTACACCGAGTTCTCCACTTCGAATCCGGTCGGGACCGGTCCCTTCATCTTCGAGAACTGGGACTCCGGCGACGGTGGCGAGTTCTCCGCGACGACCAACGAGAACTACCACGACGGGCCCGCGAGCTTCGACGCCATGCACGACGCCACCATCACGGACCCGAACGCCGCCTATAATTACGCGCTAAACCAGAACGCCGACATCTTCGGGATCCCGACCTCGAAGTACGACCCCGGCAAGGTCGACGTCCAGGAGGAGATCTCCGGCGGGCGCGTGCTCGGTGAGTACGGCGCCCTCGAGAACGGCAAGGTAGTCAACTAC
>JAZKTI010000105.1:0-8600 GCA_036625635.1 Haloarculaceae archaeon | reverse complement strand
TCCAGGTCGATCGGTGGGCAGATAATGCCGACGAAATCTTTGGCGTATACTACAGGGTGGCGGTAGCAAGCTGTTCCTGTAGGATTTGAGCTCTCGATGAATCTTCTGTCCTTCAGCGATGAGACGGTCAAGCAACGGTGGTGGCGAGTAGCCCAGATACTCAGTGAAACAAGACATGACGAAATAGTAGGTGGGGTAGTGGCCGAAACGCGCTGTGTATCTTGCACGGCTTCAGAAAGATGGGTCGAATTTGGTAGTTTTATTGCGGGATGATGTACTCGCAAGTCTACGGTTGAAATTACACTAAGGACGCCGATAAATGGCGTCTAACCATGTTCCGTGGCGCGGAAAGGAATGGGGGGGGGGAAGGGGGACCGGGAGAACGGTCTGTGGGGAAATACAGAGTGGATGGGATGGGCTGCTGTGACGCGCGCGGAGTGGAGCACCAGGCCTGTGAGGCAGTCCGAACTGGGTGAGGGGTGGTCCGACCAGCCACCAGAATCCCGAGTGTTTAAACCACGTGCGGGGATACACTCGCTCATGAGCACGGCCACGAAGATTACGCTCGGAACCGTCGCGCTCTCGCTCCTGTTCGTCGTCGTGATCGTCGCCAATCTGGCAGCCGTCTGAGCTCCACCCGGCTCGCGGCACTGCCAGCACCGCTGGAGCCGCCGCTCGAGTCCCACCCCTGGTCAGGGCCGCTCGATCGTCGGTCCAGTCCTCGGAGGCGTTCGATCGTCGGCCCCCTCCTCAGAGATCCTCCAGCTTCGCCCACTCCTCAGAGGCGTTCGAGCACCGCGTCGGCGTCGTAGTCCAGACGGAGTTCCCTCGACCGGCCGCGGCCCTCGACGTCGGTGTAGGTGGCGTCGATGATGCCGAGCTGGTCCAGCTTGTTGATGATCTCGGAGTAGCGGGTGTACCCCAGGTCCGTCCGGTCGTTGAACTCGTCGTAGACCGCCCCGGCCTGCTCGCCGTCGAGTTCGGCGATCACCTCGACGAGGGCGGCCTCCGAGTCCGTGAGTTCCCGCAGCCGGCGGGAGAGGTGGACGAACTTCGACTTCTCGTAGGCCTCCTCGACGTCCTTCCGGTCGATCTCCATCGAGGCGCGCATCTCGGCGTTGAGGCCCGCGCGATGCAGGAGGTCGAGCCCCACGCGCAGGTCCCCGCCCTGCTCGGCCGTCAGTTCGGCGACGCGGTCCAGCGTGGGTGCGTCGAGGACGCCCTCGTGGAACCCCCGGTCGGCCCGTTCCTGCAGGATCTCGACGATTTCGGGTTCGTCGTACTTCGGGAAGTAGACCTCCTCCGGCCGGAAGACGCTCTGGACCCGGCCGTCGAGTTCGTCGATGACCTCGAGTTCGAGGTCGGAGGAGACGAGGATGACGCCGATTCTGGCGCCGCCCTGCTCCTCGTGGGCCCGGAGGAGGGAGTAGAGCGTATCGGAGGCCTCGGACTCGTAGAACAGGTAGTTGACGTCGTCCAGGGCCACCACGAGGACGCGGTCGTCCTCGACGAGCTTGTCGGTGACCTGCGAGAAGAGCTTCTTGAAAGAGATGCCCGAGGATGGGGGCTCGTAGTCGAAAACCCCCTCGAACAGCCGGGAGAACACCGAGTAGCGCGTGGAGTTGACCTGGCAGTTGACCCGCACCGACTCCACGTCTGTCTGGGCGGTCAGCTCGTCGAAGAGCAGGTGGATGGCCGTCGTCTTGCCGGTCCCGGGCGGCCCCTGGGCCATTACGTTCAGAGGCCGGGACCCGCGGACTGCCGGCCGGAGAGCGTACTTGAGGCTCTCCATCTGCGTGTCGCGGTGCAGGAAGGCCTCCGGCACGTAGTCGAACTCGAAGACGTGCTCGTCCCGGAAGACCGACTCGTCCCAGCCGAGCATGCCGTCCTCGGGACCGTCCGTCATCACTTTCACCGAGCTTGGCGCGACACTTAACGATGTTGCTGCGCGGCCGTCGGCGGCCGTCCGAAACGCTCCAACAATGCCGATATCGGCCCCCAGACCCGGAAATATCTCCCACACCGGCTTCGCCGGTACCGGGCGGGATGTCACCGACCGCCACGCCCCGCACGGCACGACCGGGCCCACACCACCGATTCGCGACGTTCCAGTCGTGAATCGGCCTCGCGCCGGTCCGACAGGCTCTTGACTGACCGGTCAGTCAGTTACGGTAACACGGTCCCCATGAGCCTCACGAACGAGACAGTCATGCGTGCCACCTGCCGGGCCCTCTCCGACCGCGGCTACGCCAATCTGACCATGGAGGCGATCGCCGAGGAGGCGGGGGTCAGCAAGGCCGCCCTCCACTACCACTTCGACAGCAAGTGCGAGTTACTTGCGTCTTTCCAGTCCTACATCGGCGACCGGTTCCTGGAACGCGTCCGGGAGGCCGACCACGACGGCCCGGCCGACGAACGACTTGACCGGGTGCTGGACGCCGCGCTGGCGCCGCCGGAAACCGACGCGCTGGAGGACCTCCAGACGGCGCTCCTGGAGCTGAAAGCCCAGGCGCCCTACGAGCCGGCCTTCCGCGAGCGGAGTCGGGCCTTCGACGAGGAGTTCCGCTCGCTCCTGGTCGACATCTTCGAGGCAGGTGTCGATGCGGGCGATTTCCGGGCCGCCCTCGACCCCGAGCGGGCAGCACAGTACGTCGTCACGGTGCTCGCCGGGTCCCAGACCCGCCACGTCTCCGTCGGGCAGTCCCCAGAGACCACCCGAAACCTCCTCGAGACCCACCTCGAGGGAACCTTGGGACCCGACGACCGGAGGGCCGACGGGGAATGATCCGGCGAGGTTACGAGCGGCTCCGGGGCCTCTTCAAGGGGCGAGAGGAGTTCGAGCTGACCGAGGGCGGCATCGGGTGGCCGCTGTTCTACCTCTCTCTGCCGATCGTAATCACCAACCTCCTCCAGACGGCCTACAACCTCGCCGACACCTTCTGGCTGGGGCGGTACAGCACCGAGGCGCTGGCGGCCATCAGTTTCTCCTTCCCGATGGTGTTCCTGCTCATCGCCCTCGGGATGGGGCTGAGCGTCGCCGGGAGCGTCCTCGTCGCCCAGCACACTGGGGCCGACCAGCCTCGCCAGGCCGAGTACGCCGCCTCCCAGACGGTGACCTTCTCGCTGCTCGGGTCGCTCCTCCTCGGCGGGATCGGCTTCTTCGTCGTCGAGGACCTCCTCAGAATCGTCGGCGCGGAGCCCGCGGTCCTGCCGGGGGCCACGGCGTACATGCAGGTCGTCTCGGCGGGCCTCGTCTTCATGTTCGGCTTCTTCGTGTTCATCTCGCTCATGCGCGGGTACGGCGACACGCTGACGCCGATGGTCGTCATGTTCGGGACGGTCGTCCTGAACATCGTCATCGACCCCTTCCTCATCTTCGGCTGGTGGGTGTTCCCCGAACTCGGGATCCAGGGCGCGGCCGTCGCCACCGTCTTCTCCCGGAGTCTGGCGATGGTCGTCGGCCTCGCCATCATGTTCGGCGGGGCTCGGGGCATCGCGATCAACCTGCGGGACATGCGGCCCGACTTCGGGTATTTGCCGCGGTTGCTCCGGATCGGGCTCCCGGCCTCCGTCGAGGGGACGGGTCGGGCCCTCTCGATCAACCTTCTGATGGTCATCGTCGGCACGTTCTCCACGACAATCGTGGCGGCCTTCGGCATCGGCATCCGGGTGTTCTCGGTCATCTTCCTCCCGGCGATCGCGGTGGCCCGCGGCGTCGAGACCATGTCTGCCCAGAACATCGGCGCCGGGCACGAGGATCGGGCGGCGGCCACGAACCACTTCGCTGCGAAGACGATGTTCCTCGTCCTGACGGGGATCGGCGTGGTCACCTTCTTCGCCGCCCCCGCCATCGCCAGCGTCTTCACCCCGAACCCCGCGGTCATCGACATCACGGCCTGGTTCCTCCGGGTCGTGGCGCTCACTTTCGGGTTCACCGGCATCATGCGGGCTTACGTCGGTGGCATCAGGGGGGCGGGCAAGACGATGACGGCCGCCGCGATCGCCATCGTCACGATGGCGTTCATCCGGTTGCCTGTGGCCTTCGTCGGCGCGACGAACTGGGGGACGGACGGCCTGTTCGCGTCCTTCGTCGTCTCCAACGTCGTCGGCGCCATCGTCGCCTACCTCTGGTTCCGCCGGGGGACCTGGCGCGAGGTCGACCTCACCGAGGATGGGACCCCGGCGGACATCGACGAGACGCTCGTCGAGGGGGAAGCCGACGCAGCCGGCAGCAGCGACTGAGCGGCCCGGTGGCCCGACCAGCGACGCCCCGCCTGCCAGACGTCTGACGTAGCTTCATGGGGCCCAGGGTATCAGGATCCGTTATGACCGCGGACGGACCCGGCGAGGACCAGACGGCCCCCGACGGGGCCTCCTGGCTCCACCGGCTCTATCGGTTCGAGACCGGGGTCGCCCGGGATGGTCCGCCCCCCGGAGATAGCGGCCAGTCGGACCGACACGTTCCGCGGGCGGCCGGTTCGGCTCCGCAATCACCGGTCGATCAGTCCCGCTACGCCGACCCTCAACCGAGCGAAATCGGAAGAACGCAGCCCACGACGGAGTCCGACTCGACGGCCTCGCCGTTGCTCCGCGCGATTCGCCGCGAGGCCGACTTTACCGACGTTCGGGTGGTGGGTTCCCCCACGGTTCATCCGTACGGCCGAACTGCTAGGGCGGCGGTAGACAGTGATGTCGAGCGGCTGAGGGTCTCCCTCCGCCTCTTTCGCCGTCCGGAGGCCGACCAGGGTGGCTTCGCGTCCGCACTCGCCACCCAGCTCGAGCGCTGGGCGGACGCGAGCGGCGCCCTGGGTATCGTTCCCGTTCTCGACAGGGCCACGAGCCCCCGGCCCTGGGCCTGTACTGCCCCGCTGGGTCCCAGGCTGCGCGAGATAGAGCCGGGCTCCATCGCCAGTGCTCTTCGGGACGCGAGGGACCTCGCCGGAGCCCTCGGAACCCTTCACGACCGCGGCATCGTTCACGCCGGTCTGGATCCGGACACCGTCGTCTTCCACACGGACCCCGACTCCGGGGCCGCCCGGCCCCGTCTCGACGTGCCCGGCCTCCTCGACGTCTACCGGCGCTACGCCGACCCCGCGACGATCCTCGACCCACGGTTTGCCCCGCCCGAGTTCTACGACGCCGACCGTGGGGTCCTCGACCGCACGACGGACGTCTACGGGTTCGGCGCAGTTCTGTTCACCCTCCTCACGGGCCGTCCGCCCTACGACGGCGACCCCGCCACCCTCAGGGACGCCATCCTCAGCGACTGGGTTCCGGTCCCTTCGAGCGTGGCCCCTCGCGTTCCCGAGGCCGTCGACGACCTGGTCGTGCGGGCGATGCAGCCGGCGAAGTTCGACCGGTTCGAGACGGCCGAGGCCCTTCTCGCGGCCGTCGAGGAGGTCTGTCGGCGGTTCCTCGAGGCCGAGTATCGCCACCCTCTGTCGACCACCCGGCCGCGGGAGTGGCGAGGACCCGAGTGAGTTCCGGCGCTACTCTCGGCCCCGGTGACGGGCGAGCGTTCCGACCGCGACGAGAGCCAGGGCCAGCGCGACTGCGAGGACGCCGAAGCCGGGTCCGTCGGTGTGGGTCGTCGCCGAGGGAACGTCGGCCGCCGACCCGTTCCCGTCGGTCCCCCCGGTTCTGTCGGTACTTCCGTCGCTTCCGCCGTCCGCAGCGTCGCTTCCGCCCTCACTGTCACTCCCGTTCTCGCCGTCGCTTCCGTCACTGCCGGCGGGCGTTCCGGTCACCGCCGTGGTGTCGCTGGAGGTTCCATTCCCCTCCGGATTCCAGGGCGTTCCCGAGAGATCGTCTTTCCCCGTAGGGGCGGCGCCGGCGCGGACCTTCGAGAGATCCGCCTCGGTGGGCGCGTTGACGATCGTGACCCGCTTCCCGGTGTGGTTGACGTAGAACGCGTCGGCCAGGAACTCCCCTTCGGGTATCCGGAAGGTTCCGAGCCGATTCTCGACCGGTTCCGCCCCGTAGATTGCCAGCAGTTCGTAGTACTCCTCGCGGAATTCCCGAGCGTCCTCCTCGGTGTCCCAGACCGTCTTCCAGACGTAGCCCGTCTCGTTGGTCTCGAAGGAGTCCTCGCGGACGTAGGGGTAGATTCGGTCGCCGCCCCAGCCCGCGGTCTCCTCGAACTCGTAGTCGTACGGGTCGAGCTGATCGATCTGCCCGTCCTCCACGTTGACGAACTCCTGGAGGCGTCCGAGGCGGACCTCCTCGTCGCTGGCCCAGTAGGGGTAGAGGGTCATGACGGCCATCCCGCCCTCGCCGACGGTGTCGTAGTTAACCTCCTGATCGGGCACCTGCAGGACCTCCCAGGCCTCGTCGGAGGTGTCCTCGACGGAGACCCGCACGGGTGGATCAGAGCGGTAGGCTCCGGGGTGGATGACCTGTTCGCTGCTCTGTGGGGGCCGGTCGTACACCGCGTTGACGCCGTCCCACCCATCCTCCTCGAAGATGGCCTCGACGAAGGGCGGCCCGTCGCTGTAGGGCTGGAACAGCGTGAGCTGGAAGCCGTAGTGGATGTCGTCGCTCCCGCCCCCGCCCCCGGCCGCGTCCTGGCCGCCGAGACAGACCCAGGACCTCTCACACCGCTGCTGGTAGAGATGATCGACGTAGTTGCCGTCCCCCTCGACGATCCCGTCGTGACCGTTGTGGCCGTCGGTGGTATTCGCATCGAGGTCGAGCCCGAAGTGCTGGTCCTGCAGGGCGTGGAAGAGTTCCTGGGAGAGCGTGATCTCGTCCATCTTCGGCGTCGAGACGTTCTCGGAGACGATCTGGATGGTCTCGTTCGCAGGGTCGTACTGGCCCAGCACCCCGCTGCCGAGGGTGTTCTGCTGGGCGGTCTTCGAACTCTCATTCTCCCCGAGCATCAGCATCGCCTCGAGGACGACGCTGCTGTGCATCGTCTGCTCGTCGCTCGTGTTGTCGAGGCTCGTCGCGAGTTGTTCGCGGAAGGTCTCCCGGCTGATGACCTCGACGGGGACGGTCTCTTCGAACTCGAGCCCGCGGACGTACTCGACGCGGGCCATCGACCGGGCGACGACGGCGTCGAGTTCGCTCTCGTTCAACCCGTCGGCCCGGGTCACGGAGACCGACTCGTTGTACCAGTAGCCGTTCTCCCAGCCGATCTCGTCTTCCTGGGGGTCCGGTGGAGCCTCACCCGCTGCACCCGTGACTGCAGGCACGGCTGCCAGTACGAGGAGTGTCAGCGCGACAGCCACGACCACCGCGCGAGGACCGCGTCGCTGCATGTCCCACGTTGCGGAAGGGTGGCTAAAAACCTGCTCCCCGGTGCCACTCGGGAGGACCTGGCCAGTCGCGGGCCCCCGCCCAGCGGGAATCCCGGCCTGCTCTGGATCTCCGCTCGGCCACTGCACTGGCTGGCGTGGATCTCCCCGCAAACCGCTTTGCCGGTTTGCCGGACGCCTCGCGTCCTCCCCCTCGGCCCCGCTCTTCACTTTCGCAACTGCCAGACTTGCGCCGAGTCCCCGTCTGCGATCCCCTTGTCTCCGAAGTCGCCCGTTACGGTCCAGTCCTCGAAGGGTGACAGGCGGACGAGCAACTCGGCCTCGCGTCGCGGGAGCATCGTTAGGCGGTGGTCCCAGCCGTGGACGAGATCCCCTTCCAGACGGACTTCGTTCTCCACGTGGATCACCTGGTCGACCTCGTTTTCGACCTCGGTTCGGTGCCGGTACTCGTGGTCCTCGTCCCGGACGGTGATCGTCTCGGTCTGCCACTCGCCGTACCGCTCGCAGATGACGTCGAAGCCCGGGACGAAGACGTCGAAGACGAACGCGCCGCCGGGCGCGAGCGCCTCGTGGACCGACCGGAGCATCGACAGCTGCGCGTCGATTGCCAGGAGGTGCTGGACGGCATTGAAGGGACAGATCACGAGGTCGTAGGCCCGATCCACGGCGAAGTCGGCCATGTCGGCCTGCCAGACGGTCGGTTCGAGGCCCCGCTCCGTAGCCCGCCCCCGGAGCACGTCGAGCGTCGACGCGGCGGCGTCGAAGCCGTCGATGTCCACCCCGGCCTCGAGGAGGTCGAGGTGGATCCGGCCCGTGCCACAGGCCATCTCGAGGACCGGTCCGTCCACGCCCGAAGCACGGTCGCGGTAGTAGTCGACGTCCTCACGGTCCATGGACGACGTCCGTGCGGCGTAGAGGGGCGCGGTCTTGCCCTCGTAGCCGGACCCACCCTCTGTCATGCGATGTTCCTCTATCCGGTCCTGCATAGTCGTTCTGCCGGCCTGGTATCACTTGACAGGGTGTGAAAAGGGCTCTCCTGCTCCCGATCTGCCCGAGTTGGGAGCGACCTCGACGGCAGATGGATCGGTAGCCAGTAGGATTCTATCGAAGGACAGCAGACGCGAAGGCGGTGTAGAAACGGAGGCGGAGCGGAAGCGGTGGCGGAGCGGAAGCGGTGGCGGAGGGGACGCGGAGGCGGAGCGGAAGCGGTGGCGGAGCGGACGCGGTGGCGGAGTGGAAGCGGTGGCGGAGCGGACGCGGTGGCGGAGTGGAAGCGGTGGCGGAGCGGGTAGCATCCGGCGGCCGGAGGCGGCCGGTTCACCGGTACCGAGCGAGCGAAGCGAG
>JAZKTI010000104.1:0-8605 GCA_036625635.1 Haloarculaceae archaeon | reverse complement strand
GTCTCGTCCAACCCGCGAGCCAGGGACTCGCCCTCGCCCGAGAGGACTGCGAGTCGCCGCACTTCGAGACCCCGAGCGGTCCCCGACCGGATGGCAGTCCTGAGCGAGGATATCCTGACCCTCGCTCGCCAGAGCGAGACCCTTGGCGACCCGGAACCGAGCAACCTGGGCGCCTTCGGCCGGGAGGTCTGGTACGGCGTGGACAGCGGCGGGGCAGACCTGACGATCCGGTCGGAGCGGTCGATCAGGGCCGACCCTGGCCGCCTCAGGCAACTCCTCGAGAACCCCCTCGAGAACGCCGTCGAACACGGCGGGGACGACGTGACCGTCACGATCGGGGCCCTCGAAGACGGCGAGAGGTTCTACGTGGCGGACGACGGACCGGGCATCCCCGTCTCCGAGCGGGTGGCGGTCTTCGAAGGCGGATACACCACCCGGTCGAACGGAAGGAGATTCGGGCTGACGAGCGTCGAGGAGATCGCGAGCGCCCACGGGTGGGTCGTCGATCCGGTAGCTGCGGCCGAAGGTGGCGCCACGGTCGAACACAGCGGCATTTCGATCGGACACTATCCCGGCCGGCCAATGCTCGTCTCGACGGGTAGTACTCGGCTCCGGGCATCCGGGAGGGAGGAGCGGACGTGCCAGTGGCCAGCTTTTTTTCGCTGCTGGTCGGCCGTGGGTCCATGACGGACTGGATCGGCGACACCTTCACGAGCGACGCGGGCTGGGAGCACCTCGAGACACTCGTCGACGTCGGGAACCGGATGGCGGGGACTGACGGCGAGCGCCGCGCCGCGGCGGCGACGCGCGACCGCCTGGAGGAGGTCGGCGCGCGTAACGCCCACCTCGAGCACTTCGACGTGCAGGGCTGGAGCCGCGAGAGCGCGGCCATTCACGCCGGCGACACGACCCAGGACTGCATCGCACTTCCACGCAGTCCGGCAGGCGAGGCCACGGGCCACCTGGTTGACCTGGGATACGGGCTCCCGACGGACTTCGAGGCCTGCGAGGCAGATCAGGAGGTCGACCTGGCGGGTGCGGTCGTGGTCGCGGCCACGAACGTTCCGGACTGGCACGACCGTTTCGTCCACCGCCGAGAGAAGTACTACCGCGCCGTCGAGGCAGGGGCGGCGGCCTTCGTCTTCCACAACCACGTCGAGGGCTGTCTCGCGCCGACCGGCAGCGTCGGGACCGGCGACGACCCAATCGGCGACATCCCCGCCGTCGGCGTCTCGAACGAGGTCGGCGCCAGGCTGGTCCGGCGCTGGGAGGGCGAGGAGGTCACCGTTGCCGTCGAGGCCGACGTCTCCGACGCCACCAGCCAGAACGTCCACGCCGACCTGGGCCCCGAGACCGAGGAGGGGGTCCTGGTGACCAGCCACGTCGACGCACACGACGTCGCCGAGGGGGCCGGGGACAACGGGGCCGGGACCGCCATCGTCGTCGAGATCGCGAGGGCACTCGCCGCTCGCGAGGACGACCTCGAGACGCGGGTACACGTAATCTGTTTCGGGGCCGAGGAGATCGGACTCTGCGGGTCCCAATACGACAGCGAGGTGCGCGACCTGGCGACCGTGAAGGCGGTGGTCAACAACGACGGAAACGGCCGCGCCCGCGACCTCCGGTTCCTCACGAACGGGTTCGAGGATCTGGAGCGTGCCGTGGAGTCGGTCGGTGATCGTCTCGACCACCCCCTCGGGACGGTGCCCAAACTCGGACCCAACAGCGACCACTGGCCCTGCGTCACGTGGGGCGTCCCGGGCTACCAGGTGGTCAGCGACACCGGCGACGAGGGCCGAGGCTGGGGCCACACCCGCGCGGACACGCTGGACAAACTCGACTCGCGGGATATTCGGGAGCAAGCAATCGTCCTGACGAACCTGGTGGTCGAACTGGCCGACGCCGACGTGAACGTGGCACGACGCGACCCCGAGGACATCGCGACGCAACTCGAGGCCGAGGACCTGGCAGAGGGGATGCGGGTGATCGGCGACTGGCCGTACTGAGAGCGGTCGAATGCAAGCGGTGGCGAGGGCACTCCAGGTCCGTGGCTCGAGTCCACCTGGCAACGCCCCATCGCCTTGCCGCTCTCCCCCCCCCCGCCGCTCCGCGGCTTGGATCGACATCCCGCACCGGTCCAGGGCCTCCGATCGGGACCTAGTCGACGTCATCACCGGTCTTCGCGGGTGAGGACGCGCGATCGGCGACTGGAGTCGATCGGTCGGCGGCCGCTGCGTCCCGAGAGACGTGCACGTCCCGCTGCGGGAACGGAATCTCGATGCCGGCAGCCCGGAACCGGTCGTAGAGGTCACGGTGCAGGGTGTCGGACGCGCGGCCCCGCAACCGGGGCCGAGCAATCCAGCACATCAACTCGACGTCGATCGCGGAGTCTCCAAACCCCCGCATTCGGACGCGGGGTCGCGGTCGCTCCCGAACCAGGTCCGCTTCCTCGGCGACCGCGAGCATGATCTCCTCCACCTCCTCGACGTCAGTCCCGTAGGCCACGCCGACGGGGATCTTGATGCGGCGGTGACGACGGGGTGTCGATTCGTTCGTGATAGCGGCCTGGTTGAGGGTGGCGTTGGGGACGGTCACGAGGACGTCGTCGCGAGTCCGGATGACCGTCGACCGAATCGAGATATCCTGGACCCGCCCCCGGGTCCCGTCCTCGAGGACGACGTAGTCGCCGACCTTGTAGGTCCCGTCGGCGTAGAGCGCGATCGATCCGAAGAAGTTCGCGATGGTGTCGCGGGCCGCGAAGCCGAGCACGATGCCGAGGACGCCCGCCGAGGCGAGCAGGGGCGTCACGTCGACCTGCCAGATCGAAAGCACGAAGAAGATCGTGAGGGCCCCGAGCAACGCGCTCCAGACGTTCTCGATGATGGGGACGATCTGCTGATCGACGTAGCCTCCCTCTGTTACCTCGTCGAAGACGCCCCGTCCCATTCGTGAGAGCGTGACCGCCCAGACGAGCGTGACAACGGTCAGGGATGCGGCCCGAGGAAGGCCGAGGTCGCCGTCGAGAATCGAGAGTTGCGTGAGCCCCCCGTAGGTGCCGAGCACCACGATGGATATCCAGATCGCCGGGTGCACGGTCTTCAGGACGACGTCGTCGACTTCACCGGGGACGCGACGGGTTAACCGCCGGACGAGCACGTCCCCGCCGAGGTGGACGGCGGCTGCCGCGAGCAACGAGAGGCCGAGGACTACCAGGAACCCCTGCCAGTCCGGGAGGGCCGAGATCCACGTCCAGCCGTCTGCGAGGTACGTTTGGAGCGGGCGCATGGGTTGAGTACGTCGCTGGAGCCGATACGGCGTCACCCCGCATAATTCCGCGGTTCCGGTTCGACGCACCCGGCCGAATCGAGCGCCTTGCGTATCCCGAGTCCTGGAGACCACACGGAGACTCCACGTGACTCACTGTCTCCCCCGATCGGTCTGAGGTGGGGGCCCGGGTCGCTATGACCGGCCCGGCTCCCCGCTCGTCGTTTGGCGCCGAAGCATGGCCGCATTCCGGGTCGCCCTCGTCCCAGCACTGACGCGAGTGGCCAGTCCCACCTGCCAGGTGGCGCGTCAGGCGTCTCCGTCGGCCAGTTCCACGCCAGTGATCTCGAACCGGGCACCGCCGTCGGCGCTCTCGGTGACCGCAACCTCCCAGTCGTGGGCCTCGGCGATCTCCTCGACGATCGAGAGCCCGAACCCGGTCCCCTCGGGTGTCGTCGAGTACCCGGCCTCGAACACGCTGTCGCGTTCCGAGGGGGGAATCCCCGGCCCGTCGTCCCCGACGTAGAACCCCTCGTCGTCTTCGAGGGGCCCGATCGTGACGGTCACGTCGTCGCCGCCGTGTTCGACGGCGTTTCGGATGAGGTTCTCGAGCAGGGTCTGGGTCGCCGTCCGGTCCGCCAGGATCGTCGGCCCGGGCACGACAGTCAGGGTCCCGGTCGGCGTCTGGACGGTCCCCCAGCAGCGCCTGGCGAGGGTCCCGAGGTCGACGGGCTCGACCTCCGTCAGGCGGTCCCCCTGGCGGGCGAGCGTGAGGAGGTCCTCGATGAGGGTCGCCATGCGGTCGTGGGCGGATGCGATTCCTTCGAGGTGCTCGCTCTCGCACTCCTCGCGGGCCAGTTCGAGCCTGCCCTCGGCCACGTGCAGCGGGTTGCGGAGGTCGTGGGAGACCAGGCTGGCGAACCGGTCGAGGCGCTCGTTCTTCCGCTCGAGTTCGCGTTCGCGGACCCGGTGCTCGGTGACGTCCCGCGAGAAGGCGAGAACGCGGTCGGGCTCCCCCTCGACCGGAAGCGGGGCCAGCCTGACTTCGAGGTAGTCCAGATCGTGGGGCAGATCGGGCGCCAGCACCTCGCGCACCTCGTCTTCCTCGCCGGACGCGACGGCCGCGATACCGGCCTCGAGCCGGGCGACCTCCACGCTCGTGAGCGTCCCGAGGTCCTCGAGGACCGAGACGTGCTCGCCGATCCAGGTCTCGTACGCCAAACCGGAGACGTCGACGACCCGCTGGTTGACGAACTCGACGGTGCCCTCCTGGTCGAAAACGTAGATACCGTCCTCGGTGTGCTCGACGATCGGCTCGTACCAGCCGGTTTCGCTCCCACGCGGAGTGCCCGCGTCGAGCTCCTCGAATACCGCGACGTAGTCGGCCTCGCCGTCGGTCGGGACGTACCGCAGGAGGAACGCTCGGGTGCCCTCGTCGGTCCCGAATCGGACCTCACGGTGGGAGTAATCGCCCAGTTCCGGGTCCGGCGCGAGGCGAGGCGGCGGGTCACCATCGGACGTCTCCGACCGGTCGGTCGCGTCGAGGAGGCTGTCGAGCGATTCTCCGCGGGCCGTCTCGGCAGCAACGTCGAAGGTCTCCGCGAAGGCAGCGTTGATTGCGCGAACGAAGGCAACGCCGTCCCGGTACACGAGAGCGGCCGCCGGGGTCGGCAGGTTGTGGAAGAGAGCGGTGTGATCCATGGTGGCCTGACTTATCTCCCGACATCGGGCGTATTCCGCCGTCCGACTCCGGAATCCACCCCTCGGGACTATGATTGACTGTTGTCCTATCGAGTCTTAAAATCTCGTACGCACACCACGCTCCCGGGCCAGCCGGTGGTCGCTCCCGGCACCGGGGGTCGAGCCCGCCCTCGTCGGACAGTGACCAGTGCTCGCCAGTGGGGTCAGCCTAGCCACTCGTCGAGTATCAGGCGCGTCTTCGTCGAGACCACCTCGTCGAGGTCCCGGGCGCGGGTGATCAGGTCGTTGAGGGAGGCCGTGTCGGCGACGTCGACCACGACCACGATGTCCTCGTCGCCGGAGACCTGCCAGACGAAGTCGACGGGCTCCCAGCGGGCGAAGGTCTCCGTCAGCGCCGCCGTGGTGACGTCCACGTCGACCCCGACCTCGATCATCGCCTTGACGTTCCCCGTCCGGGTGGAAACAGTAAAGCGCTCGATGACGTTCTCCTCGTCGAGGCGGTCGACGCGGTTCCGGACCGTCCCCTCGGAGGTACCTACCTGCTCGGCGATCTCCGTGTAGGGCGTTCGGGCGTCCCGGCGGAGGATCGCGAGGATATCCCGGTCCAGGTCGTCCATCGAGGCTTGTCCGTACCACCCATCGCCACTTCAGGATTACGAAATTCGCAACTCGACTTCGAAAGCAACGCTTATACGCCGATTGTCCATACGGATCTCGTAATGACCGACGCCTACGTCGCACTGCCCGGGGACCGCGTCGTCGAAGCACGCGCGCGTTCGCCCGGTCTCGCCCGGGGGGAAGTCGTGTTCACGACGGCTTACACCGGCTACGAGGAGAGTCTCACCGATCCGAGCTACGAGGAACAGATCCTCACGTTCTCCTATCCGCTGGTCGGGAACTACGGCGTCCGCGAGGAGCGATTCGAGTCCGACCGCGTCCACCCCAGCGCGGTCGTCGCCCGGGAGCTCACCGACGACGTCGCCGACTGGCTCCGGGCGGAGGGCGTCCCCGCCGTCGATCACCTCGACACCCGCGACGTCGTCACGGAGATCCGGGACGAGGGCGCGATGCGCTGTGGGCTCGCCGCTGGCGAGGAGGTAACCCTCGAGGACGCTCTCGCCGAACTCGAGGCCTGCAAACATATGTCCGACCACACGGACATCGGCGCGCAGGTCTCCGTCGACGAGCCCAGCGTTCACAACGATACCGGGGAGGGGCCGACGGTCGCCTTGATCGACTGCGGGGCGAAGGGATCGATCGTCGACTCGCTCGTCGAGCGCGACGCCGTGGTCCACCTCCTCCCCTACGACGCCACAGAGGCCGACGTCGAGGCGGTCGACCCGGACCTCCTGTTCGTCTCGAACGGCCCGGGCGACCCGGTCAACTTCGAGGCGGCGAACGACCTGGTCGACAGCTACGCCGGCGATCTCCCGCTTGCAGGTATCTGTCTCGGCCAGCAGGTCGTCGCCGAGGCCCTCGGCGGCGAGACCGAGAAGATGGAGTTCGGCCACCGCGGCGTCAATCAGCCCGTGCGCGACCTCCGGACGGACCAGGTCGTGATGACCACCCAGAACCACGGCTACTCGGTCACCGAACCCGGGGAGGCACTGGACGTGACGCAGGTCAACGTCAACGACGACACCCCGGAAGGCCTCGAGAGCGACGACCTGGAGATCATCACCCGGCAGTACCACCCGGAGGCCCACCCCGGCCCGCACGACTCGATGCCCTTTTTCGACGACGTCCTCGAACTGGCCGGGCAGTGAACCGACCGCCGAGCCGCAGTCTCGAACTTGCCGGTGAGTAACTCGACCGCCGGTCCTCAACCTCCGGCTGGCCGGGATCAGCCTCGACCGCCGGTCGTGAGTCAGTTCCCTGCTACCTCGTCTGCCACGGCCTCGACGGCGTCAACAGGCACGCCGTACTCCTCGGCGAGGTCTTGGGCGCGGGCGGCTGAGAGGTCGCCTGTCGTGTCGCCGCCACCTCGTGCCGACACCGACGCAGACCCCGACTGCGGTGGGGACCGGCGGTGCATGGGCTGGAGGGTCTCGTCGCTCACCTCCAGGGACACGGCGTCCCAGCGCGTGTAGTGCCCCATCGCGTCGAAGTAGGCCTTCGTCGCTCGACGCTCGTCGCGCTCGAACTCGGCGGTCAGCAGCCCCTCCTCGCCGACCAGGGGGCCGGCCTTGACGATCCCCGCGGGGTTGACGAGCATGCTCCCGCCGCTGGCGAGGTTGAACCCGAGTTCCTCCTCGCTGAACCCCTCCGGGACGTCCTCGCTCATGTAGGCCGAACACGCGGCGACGAAGGACTGGGTCTCGAAGGCGTACTCGCGCATGGCGGGGTAGATGTCGCAGGTGTCCGTCGCCTCGGTGCTCTCCGCACGCGTCTTGTCGCCGGGATGACCGTGCTGCTCCCAGAAGCCCGGCCAGACCGCGGCGTGGATCTCCTCGCCCATCGCCGTCAGCGCCGCCTTGGAGAGTGTCATGTGGTTCTCGTAGCAGATCAGGCCGCCGAGGGTGCCGAGGTCGGTCTCGTACGTGGCGAGACTCGCGGGATCCCCGCGGCCCCAGATGGCTCGCTCCTCGTGGGTGGGCATGAGCTTCCGGTGCCGTCCCACGAGGTCGCCGTCGCGGTCGAAGTAGAAGATCGAGTTGTAGAGCGTCTCGCTTCCCGCCCGGTCGCTGCGCTCGTTCGTCCCCAGCGCCAGGTGCAGGTCGGCTCCGGCGACGGCCTCACCGATGACTGCCACGGCCTCCTCGTCGACGTGGAGGCTGTTTCGCTGGAGCTCGACCATCAGGTCGGTCCACCGCGGTATCGAGACGCTCCCCCGCCAGTAGGGATAGCCCGGGAAGTACGTCTCGGGGAAGACGACCAGGTCGGCGCCCGCGTCGCCGGCCCGCTCGATCCACCGGCAGGTCTTGTCGAGAGTCCCCTTCTTGTCGTGATACACCGGTTCCACCTGGGCCGCAGCGAGTGTGAAGGTCTCGGCCGACATAGGCGGGGTTTCGGCCACCGACACCATAGCAGTTGAGGCCCGTCGCTCACTCGCTGGCGAGCTTCGTCCAGCCCCCCTCGACGTCGCGGTTGCGAATCACAAGCGTATCACCCGACGCCGTGACGAGCCGGCTCTTGCGGAGCCCGATCGCGACCACCTCGCCCTCGCTGTCGCCGACCTCAACCCGGTCCCCCACTTCGAAGTCGGGGTCCCGGAGCAGGTACACCCCGGACACGGTGTCCTCGATCATGTCCGAGAGCGCGTAGGCGATACCCAGCGCGAGGAACCCGCTGGCGGTGCCGAGGCTCGCCGCGATGTCGCCGAAGCCGACGATCTTGAACAGGGCCAGCAGCGCCCCGAACCACAGGACCACCCTGAGGACCGCGACGTAGAGGTCGACCACGAGCTGGTGCTGACTCGGGTACACGCGCTCGAGGGAGAACCGCAACACGCCCGTGAGGAGCTTAATCCCTACGTAGGCAAGCGGTATGAAGATCGCCGCCGCGAGCAGGGCCGGGAGTGCGTCGACCAGACCGGTGACGAAGCCGTCGACCGTGGATCGGACGACGCCGGGGAGACTCCCTCCAGCCATCACGTCCCCGAACGGCCCCGTCGGGTGTAAATCTGGGGTCCGAACCCCGT
>JAZKTI010000103.1:0-8639 GCA_036625635.1 Haloarculaceae archaeon | reverse complement strand
ACCCACCTTCGAGCAATTTCAATGGAATAGCGGCTGTCCAAGAGACTAATCCAAGCGGACCGTTTCTGCTACATACGCGGACTGTATTTAGGAAGCTCCGTGATATCTACTCGAAAGCTGTCAGAAGCCGACTGCTGAAAATAGAGGATCAGAGGATGGAGTCAGCAACAGGAGTAGCTCCCATTCTTCACCGACGGACTGAAGCTGTCTTTCGGTGGAACGTGCGGGTTTGGTGAGGAATGCACCGCCTGACTGGAGCTAATAACTTGCTTCTCTTGACTGCCAGTTGACCTCGCCGTCCGAGCCGGGGATATGTAACCGGGCGTATTGAGGCGGAGTATCGGTCTCAGAACCACCTCCGCTCGGCATGAATGAGTAGGAAATCCCGTCCTCAGCGAACGCTTGGACACGCGCTTTCAGTGTGACAGTGGTTCCAACCGGGGCTGATACGAACCTTTCCCGGATCTCGGTATCACCCGATGGAACTACTTCCTCGAACGTTGCTGATGGTGAGTGATCACCCGATCTGACTGTCACCGAGAGATCCGATTTAGATGTATTGTAGACCCACAGCGTCCCGCTTGGATAATCTGGGCCGGGAATATCATCGTCATCGTCCGATGTCAATAAGCCGGTGCATCCACACGTCGCAATTGCTGTACTTACTCCAATCGTCGTTAGAAGCCGTCTTCTGGAGGGCATCGGGCCCGACTATCGGTCATGGTGTATAATTAATTGGCGAAGAGGGCTGCTCTGTCTCTACTGATCCGCCACCTGCGCTCTTGAACCGTCACTATTCGAGATATACAGTCTGTACCGAGCAGCCGAGTACCTCACTCATCCTCGGAGGCCTGGTAAGCGTTTCGCGCTGTGTATGCAGCACATGCGGACTTACACATCAGAATTCCGCCAGAATCGGCGTGCCGAATATAGAGCCCAGAGACTCTATGCAGCACTCTGCCACCGTTGATTTGACGCAGGCACGAATAATGTAGCTGCTCTGTAGCACTGGTAAGTGATCACGGGACAGTCCAACTCGACCTACAAAGGCTCCGACAATCCTGGGAACAGGGCCATCTTGGTCGTAGGGATCTTCTATGACACACCTATGTGAGACCCCCTCGAAGATACATTCACTCGAATTCAAGTGTCCACTCACCTTCGGCGAAGACGTCGACCCATCCCAAGTAGTCCTCAGCCAGTTCAGTCTCTGCACCGTTTATACTGCCGGCCTCGTTGTAGAGTATTGAGGTGTCGCTGAAGGAGTCCCCTGTCTCGTTCAATAGCATGACCACGAACGACGACTCGCCGTCATGGGACGCGGTTACCGTTGTCGACCCCTCGACTGCGACCGGACCGACGAGTTGGTTGCCCGAGCCCGATGCACTACCCGGTGGGCGTCGCGTCTCCTCGGGGTCAGACCGTGGGTTCGCAATGATGACCTCCCACTCCCCACCGGCTTGGATATCCAACGTAAGGTCGTCTGATATCCCGTTGGTGGCAGCAGTCCCCTTGAATTCGTCGACAGTGTCAAACAGACCTGCATTACCTTCCTCCGACCAGGAGGCGCCGACCTTGAAGCTCCCAGCTCCGTGGTGTTCTGCTACGAAGGCCGTCAGAGTCCGCTCGACTGAGATTTCGTCGGTATATGTTCTGCCCTGACCGGACACCTCCTTGTGGTCTTCGTCGAAATTCGGCGGATCGTGATCGCCTGCCTCGGCGAACGATAGCAGCGTATCGGCGTTGGAATACGTCGCCTGGTCACCTCCATTTGTGCTATCCTCGCCGGGTGTATCGTCGCCCGTGTCCCCATTTGAGTTGTCCGGATCTTCATTCAAACCGTCGGACTCTGTGCAGCCAGCGACCGCCATGACCGCTACCGATGTGAATGCGGTAATGAGCGAGCGTCGTCGCACACAAATTGATCTCATTCCAAGTCCTGATAGGCCGCTCTCCAATCCATTCCAGAGCTGGATTAATTAAGATGAATATAGATACTAAATAATCTGGTGGATGCGGGGTCTGTATCGAGTAATTCAGCAAGTATCATTTGACTCCTCCAAGTATGAGAATCCCGCTCCGTATTTATCCTCAACGGCGGGAGCTATCCGAATGGCGCCAGAAACGGCGTGCTGAATTTAGAGGACAGACATTCTGACGATCACTATTGCCGGCCTCGATTGGGCGTGCCGCCGTAATGAACACGGGAAGTGTTGAGAGTAGCGGACGGAGAACGCCCCCACCCGCTCGACCGTCCGGGGCTCGCTCACGGGTCGCACCGCTCCCCGTTCGCTCAACCCGAGACTCTCGCTGCCGCCCGGGTCACTGCGTTCCCCGGGCGGCCCGGCCGAGGTCTCCCTTCGGTCCACCTCGCGCCACTCGAGTCTCGCAGTCGCTGCGCGCGCTCACTCCGTTCGCGTGCTTGCGTCGCCCGGGACGGATCGAGCGGTCGGCCCCTTTTAGTCCCACCCGAGGCCTGTTTCCCAATCCGAAAGACTGCGGCCGGGTGGGTAGCCGATCCGGGTGGGAATGAACGGGGCCGTTCGCCCCGGGACGGCGGGTGACGTAAGCAGGGCGAGACCGGAGGTCCCGCTTGCAGCCGGCACCGGAGGTGTCGGCAACACCGCAGGGCCGAAGGCCCGAGGAGCGCAACCAGTGCGAGGGCGACCGAAGGGAGCCCTCGAGATGAGCGAACGGCGAGTGTAGCGAGGCGTGAGTGAGCCCCCCGACCGGAGCGAACGGGGCCTTTCTATACCCTGGTCACTTTCGATCCGTTTCTTACTCATTGCGGCGGCAGGCAGCCGAGGGCGTCCCCTTTGGTGGAGACGATTTCCGCTCGAGAGGTCTAAGGACGCCAATAACTGGCGTCTAACCATTGCCCCCGGCCTCAGAACGCCCAGTACAACAGGACGTACACCGCGACGCCCATCACGAATGAGACGAGCCAGAGGGGAGCCGCGATACGTCCGATCCTCGGGTGGAGCGTCGCGGAGAGTTCGCTGGGGGGTCGCGTCACGGCAAGCAGGAGGACGTAGTACAGAAGCGGGATGCAGAGGATGGCCAGGGCCATGTGGAGCCCGAGCAGCGGGAGGTAGAGCCAGGAGTAGAGGACATCTGGCCCGCCGAAGGCCGTCGGCCCGTGGACGGCGACGCGATAGAGGTACAGGAGCAGGAAGCTCGCGAACAGCGCCAGCGCGACGAGCATCGCCCGCCGGTGGCGGTCGACCCGACCTCGTCGGATCTGCCCGAGTCCGTGGCCGATCGAGCCGATAGCGAGCACGCTGAGCAGAGCGTTCACGTGGGGGATGCCCTCGATGACGAGGTCAGGGGCACGCGGGATCGCAGACCTGGGAACCACGCCGCCGACGGCACCGAAGACGAGTGCCAGAGAGACCGCGGTCAGTGCGCCCGCGACGAGGCCAACCCGATCCCGGACGAACGAGGTCACGTCAGCGGTCGACATACCTGTCCTACTGACGCGATAAAAAAGCCGGTTCGGATTTCAACCTGGCACAGTGGCCCCGGTTCCGTCGCATTGGCCTGATTCCGTCGTAATGGGTCCCGACCCCATCGTATCGGCCTCGATCCCGTCGTATGGGTCTCGACCCCATCGTATCGGCCTCGATCCCGTCGTAATGGCCCTCGATCCCGTCGTAATGGGTCTCGATCCCGTCGTAATGGGTCTCGATCCCGTCGTATGAATCCCGATCCCGTCGTATGGGCCCCGATCTGGCCCAGAAGGACCCGATTCGGCTCGATCCGGCCTCAGTGGAAGGTCTTGCCGACCTCTCGCTCCTCCTCGAGCCCGGACTCGCGGGTGTCGAAGCGCTGCTCGATCTCCTCGTACTGCTCGCGAACGTCCTCGGTCACGCTCGGGGAGACCTCCTGGAGGGCCTCCTCGAAGTGGTCGGCGGTCACGCGGACGTTGCCGACGCTGTCGTCGACCTCCTCCGGCTGGACGCTATTGATGAACTCCCTGCTCGCTGCCATGGAGGCCTCGCGACAGACCGCTTCGATGTCGGCGCCGACGTAGCCGCTCGTCCGGCTCGCGAGGTCCTCGAGATCGACGTCGTCTGCGAGGGGCTTGTAGCGGGTGTGGACATCGAAGATCTTCCGGCGGGCCTCCTCGTTGGGGACAGGCACGTGGACGTGGCGGTCCAGCCGGCCCGGGCGAAGGAGGGCCGCATCGATCAGGTCGGGACGGTTCGTCGTCGCGACCACGACGACGTCCTCGAGGTCCTCCAGGCCGTCGAGTTCGGTCAGCAGCTGGGAGACGACTCGTTCGCCGACGCCGGAGTCCCCGGCGTGGCGTCCACGTTCGCCGGCGATGGAGTCAATCTCGTCGAAGAAGACGACGGTCGGCGCGTTCGAGCGTGCCTTCTCGAAGACCTCGCGGACGCCCTTCTCGCTCTCGCCGACGTACTTGTTGAGGAGTTCGGGGCCCTTGATCGAGATGAAGTTGCTCTCGGCCTCGTTGGCGACGGCCTTCGCCAGCAGCGTCTTTCCAGTCCCAGGCGGCCCATAGAGGAGGACCCCCTTCGCGGACTCCATGTCCATCTGCTCGAAGACGCCGGGATACTCCAGGGGCCACTGGATGGTCTCCCGGAGGCGCTCCTTGGTCCCCTCGAGGCCACCGACCTGGTCCCAGTGGACGTCGGGCACCTCGACGAAGACCTCCCGGAGGGCCGAGGGCTCGATGCCCTTCAGCGCCGCCTTGAAGTCGCCCCGGGTGACCGACAGGCGCTCGAGGGTCTCCGCGTCGATCTCGTCGGTCTCGAGGTCGAGTTCCGGCCGCACCCGCCGGAGCGCGTTCATCGCCGCCTCCTTGGCGAGCTGCTCGATGTCCGCGCCCACGAACCCGTGGGTGTTCTCGGCGAACGTGTCCAGGTCGACGTCGTCCTCGAGGGGCATGGCCCTGGTGTGGACCTGGAGCACTTCCTTCCGGCCGTCCTTGTCCGGCACGCCGACTTCGATCTCGCGGTCGAAGCGGCCACCACGCCGGAGCGCGGGGTCGAGCGCGTCGACCCGGTTGGTCGCGCCGACGACGATGACGTCGCCGCGCTCCTCGAGCCCGTCCATGAGCGAGAGGAGCTGGGCGACGACCCGGCGTTCGACGTCGCCGGTGGTCTCGCCGCGGCTCGGGGCAATCGAGTCGATCTCGTCGATGAAGACCACGGCGGGGGCGTTCTCCTCGGCCTCCTCGAAGACTTCGCGGAGTTGCTCCTCGCTCTCGCCGTAGTACTTCGACATGATCTCCGGGCCGCTGATGGTCGTGAAGTAGGCGTCGATCTCGTTGGCGACCGCCTTGGCCATCAGCGTCTTGCCGGTCCCGGGTGGGCCGTGCAGCAGCACGCCCTTCGGGGGCTCGATGCCGAGTTGCTGGAATAGTTCCGGATGGCGCATCGGCAACTCGATCATCTCGCGGACCTGCTCGAGTTCGTCGTCGAGTCCACCGATGTCCTCGTAGGTCACGTCGGGGGCCTCGGGGCCGCCGGCACTACCGGCTTCGCCGGCGATCTGTTCGGCTGGCTTCTCGGAGACCTCGATCTCGGACTGGTCGGTGACGACGACGGTGCCCGAGGGCTCCGTGCTGGCGATCTTCAGCGGGATCTTCTGGCCGGACATGCTCGACAGCGGCCCGAGGCCGAAGGAGACGGGGACCGTCTGTCCCTCGGTGACGGCCTGGCCGCTCAGGTTCGAGCGGATCATCGGGCCCACGTCGCCCCTGACGCGCAGGTTCTGTGGGAGCGCGACGGTCAGGTGGGTCGCCGGGTTGACCTCGGCCTTCTCGACGCCGACGGCGTCGTCGATGCCGACGCCGACCTCCTGGCGGATCTGCCCGTCGATCCGAACCACGCCCTGGCCGCTGTCCTCCGGGTAGCCTGGCCAGACGCGCGCGACGACGCGATTCTCGGCGCCTTCGAGGACGACGTAGTCCCCGTTGTCGAGGTCCATCTCCGCCATGGCCTGGCGGTCGATGGCCGCGAGGCCGCGGCCGGCGTCCTTCTGCTTCAGTGGCTTGACGGTCAGCCTCATGCGTCCACCTCGACGGTGAAGACGCCGTTGTGGATGGCAACGCGGGGCGGCGTTTCGGCGCCGACCTCGAACTCGTACTGGTCGCCATCAGCGACCAGGATGATGGTATCGCCGACGATGTCGGCCGCCGCGTCGGCCGCTGGACCGAAGTCGGCCGCGAGCACGACGACGTCCTCGTACTCCTGGCGGGTGACCTCGAGGCCCTCCGCCGCGAACTGCTGGGCTATTCTCATGCTAACCCGAAGTTAGCCTTCCTACCGTATAAATCTATCTTATGCAACCACCACACGGGAGGTGGCCGGGAAACGTCCGGTAGTATTGCGGTTCGGACCGCGTCCGGGCACGGTCCCGGATACGTATTCCCAGCACCGTGTGGACCGAGGTCCGGCCGACCACCAGTGCCAAGTCCCGGCGAGGAGAAGCCAGCGACATGGAGATTGTCACCCACCAGGGCCGCGTGACCGCCTATCGGTTCGTCGGCTCCGGCGGGGCCAGGGCGCCGGAAGAGGGTGAGACCGGCGGCGCCGGTGTCGATCGGGGGATCTGTTACGTCCACGGGAGCGGGGGGAGCCACCGGCTCTGGGCCCGCCAGTTCGGTCCCGATGCGCCAGCCAGGCCCGCCGTGGCGCTGGACTTGAGCGGCCACGGCGAGTCCGACGACGTCGACACGGTCGCCGGCCCCGCCACGCTCGAGGCCTACGCCGACGACCTCGTCGCAGTCGCCGAAGCGACCGGGACGCGGGTCCTGGTCGGCAACTCCCTCGGCGGGGCCGTCGTCCAGCACGTCCTCCTCGAACGGGCCCTGCCCGTCGACGGCGCCGTTTTGCTCGGGTCCGGGGCCAAACTCGCCGTCCTCGAGGAACTCCGGGCGTGGCTCGCGGCGGACTTCGAGACGGCCGTCGAGTTTCTCCACGGCCCCGACCGCCTCTTCCACGATCCCGACCCCAAACTCCTCGAGCGGTCGAAAGCCGAGATGCGGGCCACCGGCCGGGCGGTGACCGAACGCGACTTCCTGACCGCCCACGCCTTCGATGGCCGCGACCGACTGGGGGAGATATCCGTGCCGGTCCTGGCCGTCGTCGGCGAGCACGACCAGTTAACGCCACCCCGGTACCACGAGTACCTCGCCACTGAGATTCCCGATGGGCGGCTCGAGACGGTAGCGGATGCCGCTCACCTCGCCATGCTGGAACGACCCGGGGCCGTGAACGAGGCGATCGGCGGCTACGTCGCGTCGATCGCGTCTGACTGAGCACCGCGCGCGTCAGTACAGCTCCTCGAGTTCCTCGGCAGTCTCTGAGTGCTCGTCGGCGGGGAAACCCCCGGACTCGACAGCCTCGACGTAATCGGCCACCGCACCGGCCATCTCCGCTCGCACGTCGCCGAAGGCCTCGGCGAACGGCGGCGTCCCCTCGCTGAGACCGACGGCGTCGTTGACGACCAGGACCTGCCCGTCGGGAGCCGGGCCGGCGCCGATTCCGATGGTTGGGATGTCGAGTTCGTCCGTTATCGCCGTCGCGAGGTTCGCGGGGATGTGCTCGAGGACGCAGCCGAAGGCGCCCGCTTCCTCGTGCGCGACGGCGAGGTCGTAGAACTCCTCGGCCTGTTTCGGGTCCGACCCCTGCCGGGTGTAGCCGGTCTGGTTGACGCTCTGGGGGGTCAGGCCAACGTGGGCCATCACCGGGATGCCGAGTTCGGAGAGACGCTCCGTGAGTTCGACCGTGTGGGGGCCGCTCTCGATCTTGACCGCGTTCGCGCCGGCCTCTTTCACCATCCGGCCGGCGTGGGCGACGCTATCGGACAGGTCGACGCCGAAGGAGAGGAAGGGCATGTCGGCGACCACGAGGGCGTCCTCCGTGCCGCGGGCGACCGCCGCGGTCCGGGAAGCGATCTCGTCGACCGTCACCGGGAGGGTGTTCTGGTACCCCAGGACCGCGTTCCCCATGCTGTCGCCGATCAGGATGACGTCGACGCCCGCGTCGTCGAGGATGGCGGCGACGACTGCGTCGTATGCCGTTAGCATGGTGATCGGCTCCTCGCCCGCCATCTCGCGGATGTCGCGAACCGTAGGCATGACATTGATCGTTCACGCGGCCCGGTAATGGGGGTTTGGGTGCCGAGTACTTGCCCGGCCCCCGCCGGTCACACGGGACTGCCACCCGCCGGAACCGGCAGACCCTTGCCTCAGTCGCGGCTATCCCTGGTCAGTGCCACATCGCGTCGAGACCGACCCCGAGGGCGTCGACTTCGGCTGGGTGATGCAGGTCACCTTCGTCGCTACGATCGTCCTCGGTGCGCCGGTCGTCGCCCTCCTGTCACTGGGCGCCAGCCTGCCGACCTGGAGCGACAGGCTACTCTTCGCCGTCCGGGTCGGGGCCCTCGTCTGGCTGGTGACCGCGGTGGGGACCTACACCTACGCGCGATTCTATCGAACCCCCGACGGGGCCCGGGCCGAGTAATCGCGCCCGGTTGGCCACTCGTGATCGCGCCCGGTTGGCCACTCGTGATCGCGCCCGGTTGGCCACTCGTGATCGCGCCCGGTTGGCCGCTCGTGATCGCGCCCGGTTGGCCGCTCACCGATCCTCCACCCACCGGAACTCCAC
>JAZKTI010000102.1:0-8746 GCA_036625635.1 Haloarculaceae archaeon | reverse complement strand
CTCACGGCTCACTCCCTTCACCGTTCGAGAGTTCCGAGGGCTCGCTCCGCTCGCCGGGATATCCTCGGTCGCTTCGCTCCCTCGGATAGGGCCCGCCGAGCGACGCGCGACCGGGGGTTCGCTCTTTCAGTCCCCCAGGAATTCGTTGCGTAGACGGGCTAGAAACCCTGAACCCTGGTGGAATGAAAGGGCGAGGGGCGGTCGCAGGTTCTGAGCGACTCCTATCCGAGCGAGCGACGGCGAGCGAGGATATGTCGCCCAGAACCCGCGAGCGGCCCGAGGGCTTTCTGGCTGATCTGAGTTAACCGCTTTACCCTCTGAATTCTAGCGTCTAAACATGCCCGTGTCTGCCCTGACTATGGAGTGTCCCCACGCTCCAGGCGGCCGTCCGAGAGCCCCAGTACGCGGGCAAACCGGTCCTCGATCTGGCGGTCGTGGCTCGTTACCACGAGGGCCGTCTCGGTGAACTCCCGTCCGCGAAAGAGCAAGTCCATGACCCGCTCGGTCGTCTCCGGATCGAGTTGCCCCGTCGGCTCGTCTGCCAGCACCACCCGCGGCCGGTTCGCGAGCGCCCGTGCGATCGCCACCCGCTGTTGTTCCCCACCGCTGAGGGTCGCGGGGTACTGATCCTGGACGTCGACGATGTCCAGCCTGGCAAAGACGCGGTCGAGCCAGGCCTCGTCGCGCTCGCCGGTGTGGTCCTGGGGGACGGCCGCGTTCGCCCACGCGGTGAGGTCCGGGATCAACTCGAACTGCTGGAAGACGAACCCGAGGTGGTCCCGGCGGAGGCGGGCTCTCGTCCGCTCCGAGACTGACGCCGCGTCGGTGCCGTCCACCAGAACCCGCCCGCTCGATGGCGTGGCGAGCAAGCCGAGGACCTGGAAGAGCGTGCTCTTCCCCGCGCCACTGGGCCCCTGGACCAAGACGGTGTCCTCGGGACCGACGGACAGGGTGACGGCCGACAGGAGCCGCCGGCCCGCCCGCTCGACACCGACGTCCTCGGCTGCCAGTACCGGCTCGGCCATTACCATCGGGAGGGTGCGCACGCTACTTAAAGCCGACCACCCCCCGGTCGGCACGCACACAACCTGGACGGGGGTAGCAGCGTTCGGCGCGATGACCCCGATCGCGTACCCGATCGCTGTCCCAGCAAGCACCAGGAGGCCGGCCCGGACGCCGACGAGGGCGCGACGGGACCGGAGGGGGGGGGCGGCCGTCGCCCGTGCGATCCGAATGGTCCGTAATCGGTCGCGGACGGTCATGCGTGCCACCCCGTAGATGCCGCCACCGACGAGAATCGCCGCGCCCGCCGTCGCAACGAGCAGAAGCTGGCGAACCTGGCTCCCACCGAGCTGGAAGTACACCAGGGCCCCGCGCAGGGCAGTTCCAGCCTGTCCGACCTGACCGCCGTCTTCTGGCGGGACGAGCGCGATCGTGTCGCTCGCTCCGATGTCCCGGACCAGCTCCGCGCGAGCCACCTACCAGTCGGGCGGAACTATCGGGGTCCGACCGCCCGATACTGCGTCGACGCGTGGCAGCACAGTCACGGTCGTCGCCGGATCTTCACCCAGGGTGAGTTGGGACTCCTCGCCTGCCGGGCCTCGGAGGAGACCCTCTTCTGGGTGTGGTGGACGTGGGACGGATCCCGACCAGTCGGGGCGGTACTCGGCGGCCGGGACGCCCAGGAGGGGGGATCCCTGGGCGGTCGCGATCGGAAGTTCGAGACAGGTGTCGGGACAGCCCTCGGGCATGTTCGAGGACGGACAAACCCCCGCGACGGGGTGTTGATCCGTGGCGATCGAGGTGGGGACCGAGGAGGCGGCGACCACGACCGAGACGAGGCCGGTGAGGAAGGCGACGAGCACCCCGATCAGGAGGATAGCGACCACGTCTCATGTGGACCAGCGACGCAGCACGGCGACGCGATATGTCATTGTCAGCGGGCGATGGCCCCGTCGTGGTCGACTGCCGACGAAGCGCCCCGTCCGTCTCGGGTACACGGTATAATCCTGACGACACCACGGGGGCGTCACACCGGATCCGTCCGGGTTCACATTCCCTGGAGAGGGATCTGGTGGGTCCCTGGGCTTCGCTCACTCCGAGAAGCGATCCTGCAGACGATCCCGAAAGACCTCACCTCGCTCGCCGGATATAATAGCACGACCACCGATGCTCCCGAGGCTGCCGTAGAGAGGCCTATCGACAGCTATCCAGGCAACGCTACCTACAACCGGCTCCCCTGGAGTAACCACCTGGCGGAGAACATCCACCACCGGTCCTCTCTCCCCCCGGGAAACTCACCGGTCACCCGACGTCCACGCTCTCCATGCGCTCCCGGATCACGTCCTCCGGCGGTGGGGACTTCTCGTGTTCCTCCTCGGAATGTCGCTGGACCTGCTCGATGACTTCCGCCTCGTCCGCGGACCGTATCAGGAACACGCAATCCGGTGCCGCGCACTCGAACTGATGTGCCATACAGTTCGTTCCACCCTCACGCCCATCAATCCGTTCCCGAACGTCTTTGCCCCACACCGGCGGTCGTTCCCACCCACCTCGCGGACCAGAAGACGTTTCGGTCCACATCCACTGTCAAGAGTATCGAGATGTCCGTTCCTCCAGTCCATTCGACCGGCGTCTCCATACCCGACAGTCCCCGCAGTCGAACCCGGTGTGAGTGACGGATGGGGGACGTCACGCCACCGTCGATCGACAGGCGGACGATGCTCGCGGGCCTCGCCAGCGGTGCTGCCGCGTCGGTGGCGGGCTGTTTTCTGGTAGAGCGGGAGGACGATGACGACGTGGCGACCGTCGACAGCGACCGGGCGAGAGCACTCGCCGAAGAGTTCGCCCCGATGGTGTACTTCGACGAGAACGAGCAGTGGTTCCCGACGGACCCGCGGCACTACGAGAGCGAGGACGACGGCAAAACCGTCGTCGACGGGTTCGACGCGTTGAACGGCTACGTCGAGGCCGGGGGCGACGACCCCGCGGGCGATGATCCGGTCGACCCCGTGGCCTTCTACAACGTCGTCGAGTACGAGACCTCGCCGCTCGCGGTCGTCCAGTACTGGTTGTACTCGGTCTTCGACCAGTTCACGACGAACTTCCACTGGCACGACTGGGAACTCCTGCAGGTGTTCGTCGACACCGAATCCGGCGAGGCCCAACTCCACGTCGCGAGTTCGCACTCCCGGAAGGTCCCGAACAACGAATTCCTGGACCCCGACCGGACAAAACCGCGGATTCTTTCGGAACTCGGCTCCCACTCGAGCGGGCTCTCCATCAACGCCGACCCCGACGGGTTCCAGCGACTCCCGCTCGACGGGAGCGCGGCCGACATCACCAACAGCATCATCGACGGCATCGACGCCATCGCGGCCATCCCCCTGGCCTACGGCCTCCCGCGGGACGAGGGCCTCGCGCTCCCCTTCGTGGTCCCCGAACTCGACGGGGCCCCGATCTACGAACACGACGACATCCCGTCCGTGGACGCCTCGAATCTCGTTCCCGGAAACCTGACGATAGGCTCGTTTCACGAACTGGCGTCGCCGCCCGACCTCCCGCAACGGGAGACCGGCTACCGGTTCGACTACCAGGACGCCCGGACGGAGGAGACCGACGTGACCTACGAGTTACAGCCCAGCGCCGACCTCGAACACATCGCCGACTTCACGGGACCGCAGCTGAGTTTCGAGTTCTACGTCCCGGGCTTCGTGGAGGACGCCCTCGCCGGGCACATCACCACGACGGGCGCCCCCTGGACGGATCCGCGCTACGAGAACCCCGCCTCCGACATCAGCGAGCCGAAACACCGGCAGGCCCTGGCCGACCGCTACGAGGCCATCGGTGATCCGTCCCCGCTCAACCAGGTCGTCGCCGGCGTGACGAACGCCGTCACCGACGACGACGCCCCGGAGGGCGAGGGCGTGACGACGACCTCCTCGCCACTCGAGTTGTTCGCGCTGTTCCAGAGCGAGCCCGAGGCCGTCCCGACGTTCAACGGGATCGCGGTCGTCCAGGACGTCCCGCCGGGCGACCACGAACTGACGATTAACGGTGCGGGCGTCGCGCCCCACTCCGAGACAGTCACCGTGCCCGAGGACGACGGCGTGACGCCGGCCGGCGTCGAGGGCGAGATACCCGTCGTGGCACGCGAGAACGCCGTCAAGCTGGAACTCGACCCGAACGAGGCGGACAGCGACGTGAGCGACCTCGCGGTCGAGGACGACTTTGCGGGGCGCATGTACGACGCACCGCTTAGCGGTCCGGACGCCGTCTACGTCCACGCGGGCGGGGCGTACACCGCGGAGGTCAGGGACACAGACGACGAGGTCGGTGCGTTTCGCGTCAACCCGGGCGACGAAGCGCGCGTCCGGGTGGAGAATCCTGGCACAGGGAAGGGACCGCTCGCGGAGTACCTCGCGGACGTCGCCGCAGAGACCCGGGACGAAGTGGCAGCCGTCGGCGGGGACGGTGACGCAGACGACACCACCGACACAGACGGGACCGACGGATCCGGCGACGGCGGAACCGACGGAACAGCTGATGGCGGCCCGGGTAATGCCGTGGAAGGCCTCGCGAACGCCCTCGACGCCGTCACGGCGGCCGCGCGACGTGCAGCCGAAAACGCCGAGAGCGGAGACCGGGGGAACGCAGACCAGAATCTCGAGGCGGTCGGGAGGCGGCTGGAGCGCGTCTCGACGCGACTGTCGGAGGCCCGTGCCTCGCTCCCTGACGACATCGGCCGCGCGACCGACAACCGCCTCGAACAGGCCCGCCGTCGCACCGAGCAGGCACTCGCGGCGGACAAGCTCTGATACTGGTCGGATACCGCTCCCACTCCGGGACCCATCACCGAGAACCGCGCGGTCGGCCGGCGCGAGTCGACCGACGGCACCTCACATCATCCGGAAGCGGTCGTCTCTGCCGTCCGGCCTGACACCTTTCGGTCCTGCCAGAACAGATACGCCAGGACGATAATCAGCACACCCTGGACGACCTTGTCGACGTACCCCAACGTCGTGAACTCCCCGGCCTTCGCCACGTACCAGAGGGGGAACTGGACCGCAGTATACAGGACGCCCACAGGATAGAGGAGCGAACGACGGAAGTCAAGGAGGAACAGTGCCGCGGCCCCGAGGAATCCAACGCCCGCGAGCGAAACTGGAATCCGCCCCTCCACGATTCCGGCGTAGACGTGGATGACACCGGTAATCACCACGAGGAGGAGTGCGAACCAGTGGGTCCCGGTGAGCGATTCTGTCTCCAGGTAGCCCTCGCTTGTTTGTGCCATAGGAGGAATACCCACCGCGACCCGTTTAACCCTCACTCCCAATCCCAATGCGGGAGATTTCTCCTCGAGAACTGCATCGATACCTCGGTCTGTCCCTGGGTTCCCAGCATTCGACTTGGCCCGGTCACTGCCCGACCGTGCTAGTCGGAGCCGATCGAACGTGTTCCCGTCGGGAGTTATGTGGTCGGAGGCCCTCGGTTCTGACGTGCAAACGGTTTCGCTCGACCGGTGGATCGACGCCGAGCCAGCGCCGGTCCAGGCGGCGATGGAGGATCTCGGACGGTTTATGCGTGCCGCCGGATTCGACGAGGTCACTGTCGACGGCGACAGCATCCACATCGAGAACTCGGTGGGTATCTTCGCCATCGAACTCGACCTCGACCTCCTCGAGGATGGCGACCTGGCCTACGAACAGCGCGATGGTATCTTCCGGGAGATGACCACTGTCTACGATCTTGCCGCCGAGGAGGGTGGGACCCGGGTTACTGCGACTACCGACTTCGAGCTGGCCGCGGCCTTCGCCGGGCCGGTCCTCGATGCCACTGTGGTCAAGCGCCAGCGCAAGCGCGAACTCCGGGGGCAGTTCGACTACCTCGAAGCTCGGGCGGAGTGAGTCGGAAGTCCCTCGAGTCCCCTTGGGGGTGAGCCTCTCGCGGGGTGGGACAGTACCCGTACATCTTCGGGAGTGCCCTTTCCCGGCCTGGGGTGATACGCTGGGTAATGACCGGCAGGTTTCGGGTCCCCGATAGCGAGGCGTCATTCACACACCTCGATCACCCGACGCGCGTCCACGTCCGATGAACCCCAGCGGCGTCGACACCGATCGCCGGCCGTTCGTACTCGTCTGGGAACTAACGCGGGCCTGCGAGCTAGCGTGTGACCACTGCCGTGCGGAGGCCGAACCCGATCGCCATCCCGACGAACTGACGACCGCGGAGGCGAAGTCCTTGCTCGACGCGGCCGCTCGCTTCGGCGACGATCAGCTGGTCGTCTTCTCCGGCGGGGATCCCCTCGCCCGCCCCGACGCCATCGAACTGGTCGAGTACGGGACCCACAGCGGCCTCCAGGTGACGATTACCCCGAGTGGTACCGACTCCCTGACCGACGAATCGATCGACGACCTGGCTGCGGCGGGCCTCCGGCGGATGGCCCTGAGTATCGACGGCGGCGATCCCGCGGCACACGACGACTTCCGGGGCGTAACGGGCAGTTTCGAGGCCACGCTCTGGGCCGCCAGGCGCACCCGCCAGGCGGGACTCCCGCTCCAGATCAACACCACTGTCTGCGCTCGCACGGTCGATGACCTGCCGGCGATCCGCGACCTGGTCGCGGACCTCGGGGCCGTCCTCTGGTCGGTCTTCTTCCTCGTGCCGGTGGGCCACGGGACCGCCCTGGATCCGGTCTCTCCGGCGCGAGCGGAGGCCGTCATGGAGTGGCTCCAGTCGATCCAGGCGGAGGCAGGGTTCGGGATCAAGACCACCGAGGCACCCCACTTCCGGCGCGTCGCGATCCAGCAGCAGGATACGGGCGGAGTGGGGCCCGCCAACGCGATCGACGGGAGATCGGAGGACGCGACCGACTACTCGATGGAAGACGCGACCGAGGATGTGATCGGTCGCGGCCGGGGCATCATCGCGGGCGACGGCTTCGCGTTCGTCAGTCACGTCGGCGACGTCTATCCCTCCGGCTTCCTGCCCGAGCCAGCCGGAACCGTCCGCGAGGACGATATCGGCGAGATCTATCGGGACTCAGCGCTGTTCGAGGCCCTCCGTGACCGCGATCGGCTCGCTGGCAAGTGTGGAGCCTGTCAATTCCGCTCGGTCTGTGGCGGGTCCCGGTCCCGGGCCTACGCCCACACGGGCGATCCACTGGCGAGCGATCCGCTTTGTCCTTACGTTCCCGATGGCTACGAGGGGCCGCTCCCCGACGCCTGGGACCGGGCCACCGACCGTCCACGGGCGGACTGATCCCATGACCACCAACGAGCTTCCCGACTCGGCCGACGTCGGCGTCGTCGGTGCTGGCATCACCGGGCTGGCCCTGACCCGGACCCTTGACGGTGCCAGCGATGACGGCGATACAGGTAACGACACCCCCGAGCAGACCGACGAACACACCCCAGAGCACACCGACGACGGTGACAGCAGCGCGCCGGTCGTCACCTTGGAGGCCAGCGACGAGCCAGGCGGTATCATCAGGACGCGGCAGGTCGAGGGCCGGGTGCTCGATCTCGGTCCCCAGCGGACCCGCCGCTCGCCGCCGGTCCGGGCCCTCGTCGAGGCGATGAGCCTCACGGAGGAGGTGATCACCGCCTCCGAGGACCTGCCGCTGTACGTCTTCCACGATGGCGCCCTCGGGCGGGCCCCGCTCTCTCCGAGGGCGGCGATAACGACGGACCTGCTATCGCTGCGGGGCAAACTCCGCGTGCTGCTCGAACCGCTGACCGGGCCGCCGCGGGAGGGCGAGTCCGTCGCCGGGTTCCTCCGCCGGACGCTCGGTCCCGAGGCCGCCGAGTGCGTGGCCGCACCGCTGTACGCGGGGCTGTACGGATCCGATCCCGACGACATGCCGGTCGAACACTCCCTCGCGCACGCCCTGGAGACGGCGGGCATCGACCGGAGCATCCTCCTCGACAGTCTCCGGACGCTCCTCACGATGCGACTCCGTGGCCGGGAGCGTCCCCCTGCCGTCACCTTCGAGACGGGCATGGCTGCACTCCCGCGCGCGCTGTATCGCGCCCATGGCGACCGGATCTTCCTCTCGACGCCCGTCGAGGGGGTCGGCCGGACGGGCGAGCGTACGGAAGATTCTGGTGGGGATCGGCCGGGGGACCGCTACCGCCTGGACACTCCCAGGGGGAGTGTCAGCGTTCGCGACGTCGTGTTTACAACTCCAGCACCGGTGACCGCGGGTCTCCTCTCCGAAGTGGCCCCACGTGCGGCAGATCGCCTGGAGGGACTCTCGTACAACCACCTCGCTGTCGTCCACCTCGACGCCGACTTCGACAGGAGGGGGATCGGCTTCCTCGTCGCCGGCGAGGACACCGACCTGCTGGGAACGACCTGGAACTGCTCGGCCTTCGACCGCGAGGGTGTCGTCACCTGTTACCTCGGTGGTGCGGCCCGGCCGGACCTTCTCGCGGAGTCCGACGACACGCTCGGGGCCCTGGCAGCCACCGAATTCGAATCGATCGTGGGCGGTCAGGCGCGGCCGCTCTCGGTTCACCGCTGGACCCCGGGGATGCCCGCCTACGACGGCACCTGGCGAGCCCTCGAGGGCCTCGACCTGCCCGCCGGTCTGCACCTGTGTGCCAACTTTCACGCCCGGGCCGGGATACCGGGCCGGATCAGGGCGGCGCGGGCGACAGCGGAGCGTCTCCGACCTGCGACCACGTGAAGCGACCCCCCCCCCCCCCCCCCCCCCCCCCCCCCCCCCCCCCCCCCCCCCCCCCCC
>JAZKTI010000101.1:0-8750 GCA_036625635.1 Haloarculaceae archaeon | reverse complement strand
GCGGTCGCGGTCACAGCCACTGTTGCTCCAGCGAGCGGGTCGAGGCTTCCTCCCAAAAGCAGGGCTTTCTGGGCGGTTTCGATCGTGTCCGGGTCGAGTGATCAAAAACGCAAAAACAGAGTCCCTACGCCTCGATGGCGACGGCGAGGTTGGACTGGAGCCAGGCGGACGGTGCATCTCGATCGTAGATTACGAACTCGCCGTGGTCCATCTCGATGGCCCCGTAGCGCTGGGCCTCGTCGGTCGGTTCGCCAGCGGGAGCGATTCCCTGCGCCGCGTCGTCGTATCCGTCGTGCATCGGTTGGTGGGTCTGTGACGACCCTGTACCAGTTCCAAGGCGCTGGGGTCCTCTTAGGGATTTCGCCGGTCGTGACGGTCAATGATGATGTGTCCGCGGTCGATGCAGACCCCGCGGACAGGAATTGACAGGTATATGAATACTTCGAGCTAACCTTGCCGGTGTTCGACAACACGTCCCTCGGAACTCGCGTCGAGTGACTATCTGAGTCTACGCTACGCGTCGTCCACGTCGTCGCCGGTGACCATTTTTACGGCCTCGGAAAGCAGTTCTGGCCCCGTTCCGCTCTTTGCCTCTTTTTCGGCCTTCTCCCGACTTCCCGCACTCAGACACCATTCTATTGCCTTCGGGAGCAAATTACTACGGCCAAACCGGCCCCACGAATATGAAATACCAGTGGAGCTTGCGTCACGGTCAGGAGTACGGAGTTCCGTCGAATGATGTCGTAGTTTTCGGCAATCATCCGAGACATCGTCCCGAGCGGGCCCTCTTGCCAGGGTGGATCCGGGAACTCGTCGCTGGCGAGGTCTTCGATGTAGGTTCTTACCGAAGACAATGAAACAGCGGAATATGTCGAGGGATTGGTGAATGGGCCAGTGCAAGATGGAGGGCGCGTATCGCACAGCACCGGAGGTTCGCACGGTTGGTCTTCTATCGGGGAACGGGAGACGATTCGGTTGAGATATCGTCCAAAGGTGAGTGACAGGAGGGTTGCCAGCAGTGCTGGAGGATCCGGGCAGAAGCGGGCATTCGCAGATGACCCCCCGTCGGCACCCTAGCGACCGTCCTCGTGGCAGTCGTTCCGGTGGCGGTGGCGTATTCTCCTGGGATCGTTTGCTGTCACCCGAGCTTGTCGATGGTTGAGGGGCCAAATATCTATCTCACCCCCTTCTTACGGTGTCCTCAGAGTGTGGATGCAACAGATTGCATTCACTGATAGAACAGACTCCATCGAGAATGGAGAGGGACAGGGAATCAATCACCGGAGTGTTCGTCGGCCGTCACCTCGCCGGACAGTAACGCTCGCGAACCGGCAGTGGTCCAGGTCGCTCGTCGAGAACGGACCCCGATCAATACGGAGTCCTACGGGTGGGGTTTTTTGTCAACGGACGTGATGTATTGTCGCATGGATCGACGAGAGTTGCTCAGGCAGTATGGGACGGCACTCGCCGCAGCATCGGCCCTCGGCCTCTCTGGCTGCAGTGGCGGCGACGGTGGCGGCGACGGTGGCGACGACGGCGGTGGCGCGGCCACCACACACGTCACCACGCGGGCGCCGCTCACGCCAACGGACTGTACGCCCCGGGAGGTCACCGAGAACGTGCAGGCGGACACGACCTGGAGCCCGGAGGAGTGTCCCCGGGTCGCCCTCGACGGCAACATCAAGGTCCAGAACGGGGCGACGCTGACGATAGAGCCAGGCGTCGAGGTCGTGGGGAAACCGGGGGCGAAGCTGACGATCGAGGGCGACGGGACGCTGAAGGCAAACGGGGAGGACGAGAACCCCATCTGGTTCTACGGAGACTCGATGGCGTCGGGCCACTGGGAGACCATCGAGGTCGAGTCCGAGAACCCCAACGAACTCTCGAATGTCGTCGTCCGGGACGCCGGTGGCGGCGACTGGGCCGGCGTCTGGATCCGCGGCGACGCGCGGTGCTCGGTGACGGACTCATGGTTCGCGAACAACGAGACCTGGGGGCTGGTCGCCGAGGATGGCGCTGTCCTCGACTTCGCGCGCAACGTCTTCACCGGCAACGGGACCGCCCCCGTGTCGACCGCCACGACGGTGGTGGGAGCGCTCGACAGCGTCTCGCGCTACGCCGGCGACAACGGGAACGACCACATCGAGGTGGGCGGCACCGACGTCGAGAGCGAGGGCACCTGGCCCGCTACCGACGCCCCATTCTACTTCGAGGACAACAGCCGGCTGTTCGCCCCTATTACCGTCGACCCCGGCGCTCACTTCATCTTCGCCGAGGGCGCGAAGCTCACGGTCAAAGAAGAGGGCGGGCTCACCGCAAACGGGGAGAGCGACCAGGAGATAGTCTTCGAGGGGAACGCCGAGTCGCCAGGGTACTGGGAGACCATCGAGGTCGAGTCCAACAACCCCGACAACGTTCTCGACAACGTCGTCGTCCGGGACGCCGGCGGCGGCGACTGGGCCGGGGTCTGGATCCGCGGCGACGCGCGGTGCTCGGTGACCAACTCGACCTTCGAGAACAGCGCCACCTGGGGACTGCTGGCCGAGGGCGGCGCGACCCTCCCGGAGTTCTCGAACAACGAGTTCGCCGGAAACGAGACCGCTCCCCTGTCGACCGCCACGACGGTGGTGGCCTCGCTCGACGCCGAGTCGACGTACGCCGGCGACAACGGGAACGACCGCATCGAGGTGAACGGCACCGACGTCGAGAGCGAGGGTACCTGGCCCGCCACCGACGCCCCCTACTACTTCGAGGACAACAGCCGGCTGTTTGCCTCCATTACCGTCGACCCCGGCGCGCACTTCCAGTTCGCCGAGGGCGCGAAGCTCACGGTCAAGGAGGGAGGCTCGCTCTCGGCCGACGCTGGCGATGGCGACACGATCGTCTTCCAGGGAGCGACCGACTCGCCCGGGTACTGGGAGACCATCGAGATAGAGTCGAACAACCCCGACAACGTCCTCGACAACGTCGAGGTCGCCAACGGCGGGAGCGGCGACTGGGCGAACGTCTGGGTGCGCGGTGGCGCGCGTGCCGCGATCAGCAACAGCACCTTCCGGGACAGCGCCACCTGGGGGATCGTCGTCGAGGACGGCGCAAACGTCGAACTCTCGAATAACACCTACCAGGACAACGCCGAGAGCGGGATCGACGACCGGCGTAACTCCTGAGCACGATGCGTGTGACCTGGTGCCATGAACGGGATCCGGGACGTCTCCGATCTCGCACAGCAACGACAGGGTTGACCAGTTACTGCAACACGATTCTAACAGGATAGAGTGATCCTCTCCCGGCCCGGTCGTCTCAATTACCGGTAAGTGCAATGCAGAAGAGGTTCCAGATATCCCAGTCTTGAATCACACTCTGGTCCTCTATATCTTTCAGGAGATTGTTGACAGCTAATGGATAGATTGGTTCCTCCCTCCTCACCACAGGCGGAATATCTCTGGGGATAGTGTCACTCGGATGGTCGCGACACCTATTGTCGCACCAACTACTTCCCTCGCCCTCCGCACCTATAGTTGAAGCCAATGTCTCTAGCTCAGCCTACACTCGACAGCCACTCGGAGGCCGCACTCGAGGGAAAGACCGTCGTCGTGACTGGTGCCTCGCGGGGGATCGGTCGGGGGATCGCAGAAGAACTGGGAGCTCACGGCGGGAATATCGCAGTCAACTTCCGGTCTTCGGATGGTAAGGCCACGGAGGTCGCCGGTCTCATCGACGAGGGGGTCGGCGAGGCCATCACGGTGCAGGGTGACGTTGGGGACTTCGGGGCCATGCAGACCATGGCCGACCGGGTTCACGACGAGTTCGGGGCAGTCGACGTGCTGGTGAACAACGCCGGGATTACGAAGGATAGCTCCTTCGAGCGAATGACCCCCGAGCAGTGGCAGTCCGTCGTCGACGTGAATCTGACTGGCGTGTTCAACGTCAGCAAGGCCTTCTACGACGACATCCAGGAAGCCGACGAGGGCCGCATTGTCAACATCTCCAGCATTATTGGCGAAGAGGGGAACTTCGGCCAGGCCAACTACGCCGCGTCGAAGGCGGGCCTCCACGGTCTCACCATGACGCTTGCCAAGGAGCTCGCCCCGTCAGAGTCGACTGCGAACTGCGTCTCGCCGGGTTTCACCGAGACCGACATGCTCGCCGACGTGCCCGAGACGATCCAGGGGGAACTCCGCGATGACATCCCGCTATCCTGCTTTGCACAGACCGAGGACATTGCGGCGCTGGTCCGCTTCCTCGCGTCCGGAGAGGCCGGGCACATCACCGGACAGGTCCTGTCGGTCTCCGGTGGACACAACCTCTAACCGGCCCGTGTTTCCTGCAGGTCGCCATGCTCGAAAGGGATGCGTGGTCTGCTGGATAGCGGCGTTATATCCTGCACGACAACCGGTGACAATATTACCAAATCGATGGTTGTCTCACTGAGTTCGGTCAGAGCCTCGATGTATCCAGCCCGCGGTTCGACGAACAGGTTCGAGACGCTGTCGGTTACGACGCCACAGAGTATCGAGAGGACGAGAATGGCGACCCTTACTTTCAGGGAAGAGGTCTGGAACATCCGTGGCCGATCTGGAAGCCGGTCACCAGCAACCCCAGCAGGAGCGCGAAAGGCCGCAGCGTCCGCATCGCTTTGTCGTCGATATCGGCCATCGTCGTGTTTTGGAAGCCGATGACGGCCCTCGCCTCGGCGTACGCGATTTCTCGGCGCTTGTCGGGCCACTCATCATCCATTACAAGACCCACCCTCGTAATATCAAATAAATTTGGGTCGGGACGTGCTACCGTGTCATTGCTGGCGCGCGATGGGCGCGAAAACGGATCCGGATCCAAGCGTCATCCGGTCACACCACGTCTTTGTACCACCGGGTCGTCACCTCGCGTATGACCCGTAACGCAGCGCCCGTCTCGCCGCCGGTGGTCCTCTCGATCGCCGGCAGCGACTCCGGTGGCGGTGCCGGCATCCAGGCCGACACCAAAACCATCGAGGCCGGCGGTGCCTTCGCCACGACCGCGATCACCAGCGTGACCGCTCAGCACACCCGCGGGGTGACCTCGACGCACGTCCTGCCCGTCGACGAGATCCGGGCCCAGATCGACGCCGTCCGCGAGGACTTTGACGTGGCCGCGATCAAGACCGGGATGCTCGCGACGACGGCGGTCGTCGACCTTGTGACCGACGTCGTGGCGGACGCCTCGGCCCCGACCGTCGTCGACCCGGTGATGGTGGCCGCCTCGGGAGATCGCCTCCTCGACCCCATGGCCGAGGCGGCCTACGAGGACCTGATCGTCGCGGCCGACCTCGTGACCCCTAACGCCCAGGAGGCCGCGGTCCTCGCGGGTCACGACGTCGAGGACGAGGAGGACGCACGCACGGCTGCCGAGGCGCTCGTCGAGATGGGTGCCGGTGCCGCGCTCGTGACGGGGGGTCACCTCGAGGGCCACGCTGCCGCGGAGGAGGACCCGGAGGACGACCACGGGGGCGACATCCACGACGTTCTGGTGACGCCCGACGTCGTCGAGACGATCCATCACGAGCGCATCGACACGGACGCCACGCATGGCTCGGGCTGTACGATCTCCTCGGCGATCGCGACGCGCCTGGCCCACGGTGACGAGCTCCCTGCCGCCGTCGAGTCGAGCGTCGACCTGCTCGGTCGGGCGGTCCGGTACCACCTCGACGTCGGCGAGGGTCCCGGGGCGGTCCACCACACTGTGGCTCTTCGCGAGCGGGCCGAGCGCCAGCCCACCGAGGAACGGGTCGCCGAGATCGTCCGCCGGTTCATCGAGGTCGACGTCTCCCGCCTCGTCCCCGAGGTCGGGATGAACGTTGTCGGCGCGACGCCCTACGCTGAGGATCCCGCCGAGTGTGCAGCAGTCGACGGCCGGATCACCCGGACGCTCGACGGCGTCGAGCCCAACCGCGGGATTCGGGTCGGCGCGTCGAGCCACGTGGCACGCTTCCTCCTCGCCACCCGGGAGTTCGACGGCGACCTCCGCTTCGCCGTCAACTGCCGGTTCGACGACGAAATCGACGCTGCGCTCGAGGGCCTGGACTGGCCAGTGGCCGAATTCGATCGCGATGCCGAACCCGCGGACCTCAAGGCGTCCGAGGGGTCGACCATGGCCTGGGGGGCGCGGGCGGCCTTCGCGGAGGCTGGGGAGACGCCCGTCGCGGTCGTCGACCGCGGCGAGGTCGGCAAGGAGGCCATCGTGAAGCTGCTCGCGGCGGACTCGGCGACGCTCGCGGAGCGCGTCCTGACGCTGCTCGACGCCGTGGAATAAGCAGGGGCGAACGGACGACGGAGGGGGTGCGTGGGCCCCGGGCGACTGGCCTTCGGCCCCCTGGCTCCTCCTCAGTCACGGCAATTCCAGTGCGCTTCTGTCCACTCCTGACTCCTCCTCGTTCCCGGCCATTCCCGTGCGCTTCTGCCCCTCCCGGCGACCGCTTCGCCAACGTTGCCAAGTCCTGGCTGTCGCCTCACCGCTGCCGCGGCCAGCGTCGAAGGGCGCCGAAGCCGCCGAGAAGGGCCAAGAGCAGGAGTGCTGCCGCGGCGACGCCCGCGCCGAAGCCGCTCCCCCCGCCATCGGTGGTGCCGCCCGCCCCGTTCCCTGGTGAGGTACCCGTCCCGGCGGTCCTCCCGCTCCCGTTCGCGTCGCCGACAGTCACCGTCACCGACTCTCCACCGACGGCGACGCGGTGCTCGCCGGCCTCCTCGAACCGCAACTCGAACTCCAGGGTGGTCTCGGCGCCGGGACCGAGGCGGACCGTCCGGGATTCGACCCGCGCGCCGTCGACCTCGACCGCTATGACCCCTTCACCTGGCAGGGAGTCGGGATTCTCGACGGCGACGGAGACGTCGACGGAGCCACCGGGGGCCACCCGTGCTGGCTCGACCCGGAGGGCCCCGGTCTGGAGACTTGCCGGCTCCGCGGCAGAGATGGTGGCCCGCTCGCCAGCCACCACGAGGGTGTGTGACCCGACCGTTTCGGGCGCGACGGGGACGGCCTCCCAGCGGATCGCATTCGCCGGAGCGGTGCCGGTCCTGGTCGCGACCGTGACGCCGTCCAGCCGGACCGCGAACTCGTAGGACCCCTCGGTCCCGCCGGCGTTCGTCACCGGAATATCGACCCTCACCGTCTCACCGGGCACGATCCGGTCGGTCTGGGGTTCCACCGTCCCGTTCCGGTAGGGCCCGCTCACGCGCCAGGCCGAGGCGTTCTCCGCCGCGGGCAGCCGGACCTCGACGCGAGCGGGGAGTTGCCCGAAGGCCTCCTCGTGTTCCCCGCGGGTCCAGGGCGCTGGCGCCTCGCTGGTCCCCGTGTAGGCCCTGCCGGCGGCCCGGAGACCGTCGCCCCCGTGGGTCTCGAGGACGGCGAGAAGGTCGCGAGCGTCGTAGTCCGGGTCGTTGTTCATTTGACTGAAGACCGTCTGCAGCGTCGTCCCGCTGTCCGTCGCCAGCCGGAGCCGTCGGTCGAGTTCGCCCGCGACGAGGGCGCCCTTGACGTACTGGGCGGCGTCGGTCCAGGTGCTCTCCTCGGCCAGCACGACGTCCTCGTACCGGGACCGGGTCCCGCGGTCGAGGGCCTCCCGGAAGGTCTCGAAGTCCATACGCTCCTGTTCGAGGGTCAGCAGGGCGGCGAAGTAGGTCGCCGTGGCCTCCTGGAGCCATCGGGCGTCGCTCGCGAGGCTGTGGTTCCCCCGGGTGTGGACGTACTCGTGGAGCCAGGTGTTCCCCGGCACGTCGAGGGGTTCGTCCGCCTGCACGTAGAAGTCAGCGTCGCCGATCTGGAGGCCTTCGACGCCCCAGTCGACGCTCGTCGGCGCGACAATCGCCAGGACCGTCTCGTCGCGCTCGCCCACTCGGAGTGCGTCGCTCGCCCCAGCCAGCGAGTCGAAGATGGCCGCCTCGGAGGGCCGCAGGTCCGCCGCCTGGGGCACGACGAGGCGGAACTGTTGATCGTGGGCGCGGTGGGTGGTTTCGTGGTGCGGACCCAGATAGGCGAGGCCGGTCCCCACGACGCCCTGGCCCTCGAGGGCGGTCGTCCTCGTCACGGTCACGCTCCCCCGGTACCGGTACTGGACGCCGACGGACGGGCGCTCCGCGATGGCCCAGTCTCCGACGTCGGCGAGCAGGAGGTCACCGCCGGCCCCTTCCGGCCCGACAACCCTGCCCGTCTCGTTCGCCGGCATCTCGTAGGTGACTGTGGCGGGCCGGGTTTCGCCGTCCCACTCGACCTCGCCCTCGCCGGTCGGCGAGAGTCCCCGGGTCTCGAGGACGGTGGCGTCGTCCTCGAGGCGAGCGGTCAGGGCAACCACGTTGTCCGGAATGGCGAACTCGGTTCGGACCTCGATCGAACCGGGCTCCGCCGGTGTCAGGGAGAGCTGTGTGGATATCTCGATCGCGTCCTCGCTTGTCGCCCGGGGGTTTGTGACGGGGGTCACCGCAGCCGGCGGCGAGGCTGCTGGCGAACGAACAGCCGCCGCACGCGTCACCGACCACATCCCGGACGCCGTTGCCAGGCTGACGTGGGGTCTCATCGTCTCCGCCGTGGTGCTCTGGGACGTCGTGATCCCGGCGCTGGCGACGAGCGGTGTTCCCAGGCCCGACGCGAGGACCGCGAGGACCAGCAGGAGAGCCAGGAGACGTGGGCCGCGAGAGACGAGACGGGCCAGGCCGAAGCGGTGGGCGACGAGACGGGCCAGGCCGAAGCGGTGGGCGACGAGACGGGCCAGGCCGAAGCGG
>JAZKTI010000100.1:0-8790 GCA_036625635.1 Haloarculaceae archaeon | reverse complement strand
CCTCTGCCCCTCTGTCCCTCTGGCCCTCTGCCCCTCTGCCCTCTGCCCCTCTGCCCCTCTGGCCCTCTGCCCCTTACCCACGGCCTCGCCAGCGCCGCTCGAGTTCCTCCTCGGAGGGGAAGGCGAGCCAGACGAGGAGTCGGCCGACGACGAACCCGCCGACCGTCGCGGCCAGGATCGCTCCCGGGCCAGCGTCGGCCCGGAGGGCGATGAGGCCACCCGAGGCGGCCACCAGCAGGACGAACCCGATCGCGATCTGCCTGTAGGTCCGCGCCCGCTCCTCGGAACGTCGCGGACCCACCATCAGCCGGTACCCTCCCGGTGGCTGACGGCGAAAGTATTCCGATCGGACGAAGCTGTCACGACTGGGACGGTCCGAGCGGACGGGCCTGCCACGGAGGGGCCTATCCGGTCCCCGGAATCAGAAACGGTCGGGGTCAGCCGACCCGTCACGATCAGTAGAATCCGCGGGTCACGTCCTCGTCGACGATGTCCTCGAACTCGGCCTCGAGGAGTGACTCGGACTCCTCGAAGGTGTCCGCGAGGTCCTCGAGGCCCGGCGGACGGCCCCGTTGCTCGAACTCCATCGGCCCGTAGGCGGGGCTGTCCAGGGCGTCCATGACGTCCTCGAAGAGGGCCTCGGGGGTCGTCGGCGCCTCGGCGTGGGTCTCGAGGACCGTCTCTAGCCGGGTCCCGACCTCGCGGGCGCGGTCCTCGTCCTCGACGGGCTCCTGGACACCGAAGAGCCCCTCGCTCTCGCCCTGGCCCGGGAACAGGGGGTCGAGGTCCTCGTCGATGCGACGCGCGACCTCCGTCCCGACGCCCTGGACTTCGAAGGGGTTCTTCGCGTAGGTCTTGAGGTGGAACACCCCGGCGCTCGGGTGCCCGACGAAGAGGTCCTCGCCGATCCCGTTCGCCCGGTCGCCGCCCACCGCCCGCCAGCCAGCGGGATCGGCGTCGCTCTCGACCACGTCTTCGAGGATGTCCTGCCAGTCGCGGATCCGCATGTCTTCTTTCTGGTGGCCGACGAGAAAGTATCCATCGATCGCCTCCCTCGGCGGGGTCCTGTGCTGTCTCGGGAGCGGTCTGGCGCAAGTGACCGGGGCGTTTTTGCACCGGCGGCGTTGACGAGTCACCAGTGCACCTGCGCGGCCTGGTCGTGGACGTCGGCGAGGAACGGGTCGTCGACACCGGAAACGGACCCTCTAGCCTCCGCGAGGTCCACCTGCAGCCGACCGACGGCGCGGGCGAGGCCGTCACCGTCACGCTGTGGAACAAGTGGGCCGAGACGGGCGCTGTCCTCGAACCCGGCATGGAACTGGCCGCCTACGACCTGGCCGAGCGCGAGTACCAGGGAGAGACCCAGTACACCACCGCCGGGGATGCGATGATCGTCGTCGAACCGGATTTTCTCGTCGACGTGACGGACGTCCGCGCCTGGGTCCAGTGTCCCCGGATGTACTACCTGAACAAGATCGGCGGGACGCCGCTGGCGGAGCCGGTGGTCAAGGGGACCCTCGTCCACGAGGTATTCGGGGACCTCCTCCGTGGCCGCGATCTCGAGACGGCTGTCGAGGACCGCATCACCGAGGCGGGGCTCGAACTCGGCCTTCTCGGGATCGGCCGCGACGCGATCACGGCGGACGTCCGGCAGCACGCGAGCGCAATCGCGGGGTGGCTCTCCCAGGGCTCGCTGGTGGCGGATGGCCCTGAGGCGGCTGGCGAGGGAGCGGGGACGCCGAGTGGGTCGGAGGCCGCGCCGGGATCGGACCCGGCGACTGGATCGGATTCGTCGGTTGGACCGGAGTCGACGACCGGATCGGCACGAGCCTTCGGCCCCTCGGCGAGCGAGTGGCGGTCGGAGCTGACCCTCGTCAGCGAGCGCTACGGGATCAAGGGCCGCGCCGACGCCGTTCGTCGGGGCATGCCGGTCGAACTCAAGACCGGCAAGAACACCAGACGGGAGCCCCGATTCCAGGACAAGGTTCAGGCCGCCTGCTACGCGCTCGTCCTGGGGGAACGGCGCGGCGAGGCGCCCGATACCGGGACGCTCCTGTATACGAAAAACGCTGCCGTCGAGCGGACCGAGGAATCGGGCGACCTCTCGCCGGCGAAGGACTTTGCCATCGGACCGGGGCTGCTGGCCTTCGTCCTCCGGGCCCGCAACGAGATCGCCGCGATGGAGTTCGACGCCAGCGTCCCGACGGGCCACGAGGCCGACGCGACCTGCGAGTACTGCTTCGAGCAGGACACCTGCATGGCCGTCGCCGGGCGCCTCGACCAGGAATCCAAGGCCGGCCAGGTCGGCAGTCCGATCCCCGCAGAGGAGCGCGACTACTTCGACCGGTTCTACCGCGCGATCGAGGCCGAGCGCCGCGAGGTCCACCGCGAGTACGCGAAGCTCTGGGAGCAATCGCCCGACGAACGGGCCGATGCCGACCGCGCCCTGGTCGACCTCGAACCGACGGGGACCCGCCGTCTCGACGACGGGTCCTGGGAGCTCCGGGCCCGGGGGACCGGCGCGGTCTCGAAGATCCGGGAGGGCGACCTCGTGCTGGCGAGCGACGGCGACCCCATCGCGGGCGAAGCCGAGATGGCCCGCGTCGAGCGCCTCGGCGGCCTCGAGGCGTCCACCGGCAGCCCGGAGGGCGGGACCGACGCGACCGGCACCCACGGCGCAGTAATTGTCGTGACGGCTGACGAGCCCCTCGACCTCCGCCGGCTGGACGTCTACCCCTCGGAGCTGTTCACCGACCGGCAGTTGACCGCGCTCCACGACGCCGTCCTCACCCAGTCGCCAGCGGCGAAGGACGTCCTCTTCGAGCGCCGCGAGCCCGAGTTTCAAGCGGTCGAGCAGACCTTCGTCGAAAACAACGCGGCCCAGGACGCCGCAGTGACACTGGCCGTCGGCGCCGAGGACTGCGCCCTCGTCCACGGCCCACCCGGCACGGGAAAGACCTACACGCTTGCGCGGACGGTCCGCGCGCTCGTCGACCGGGGGAACCGGGTCCTCCTCGCGGCCTTCACCAACCGCGCCGTCGACAACGCCGTCGAGGCACTCGCGGCCCAGGGCTACACCGACGTCGTCCGGATGGGGACCGAGAGCGGGGTCCGGGACGACCTCCAGGCGTACCGCCTCGAGACCGCCGGAGAGCCCGAGGAGCGGGCCGCCGCCCTCCTCGAGGCTGACGTCGTCGCGGCGACGACGGCGACCTGCGGCTCGCGGGTGATGCGCGAGCAGGACTTCGACGTTGCCGTCGTCGACGAGGCCGGCCAGCTCACCGAGCCCGGGACGCTCGCGGCGACCGCCCTCGCCGACCGGCTCGTCCTCGTCGGCGACCACGAGCAGTTGCCACCGGTGGTCCAGGCCGAAACCGGCGACCGAGAGGGCCTCGCGGACCTGGGCCGGTCGCTGTTCGCCAGGCTGATCGAGGACTACCCCGACGCCTCGGTGATGCTGGACCGGCAGTACCGGATGGCCCAGCGGATCCAGGCCTTCCCCTCCGAGGCATTCTACGACGGCGCCCTCCGGCCGGCCACGGCCGAGGTGGCGGGACAGACGGTCGGCGACCTCGAGGCCGTCGAGGCGAGTGCCCTGGGGACCCTCGCAGACCGGGTCACGTTCCTGGACCCGGAGGGCGCGGCCGAGGGCAACACGAACCCCGCCGAGGCCGCTGGCGTCGTCGACGTGGTCCGCCGATACGTCGACGCCGGCGTCGACCCGGCCGACGTGGGCGTCATTGCGCCCTTCCGTGCCCAGGTCGCCGAGATCGGCAAGCGCCTGACCGCCGGGCTCGAGGGCGGGGTCGGTGACGCCGTCGCCGTCGACACGGTCGACCGGTTCCAGGGGTCCAGCAAGGAGGTGATCGTGGTCTCGTTCACCGCAACCGGCTCGCTCGACGGACCGATCTTCGAGGACCACCGGCGGATGAACGTCGCGCTCACGCGGGCGAAGAAGGCACTCGTGGTCGTCGGGGACGAGGCCACGTTGCGCAGCGAGCCACTCTACGAGCGGCTTGTCGAGTGGGCCACCTGAGCGGCGGCTGGGGTCCCTCGGGGCGTCGCCGGGAGCGGACGTCGAGTCCGAGACCGACGCGTAGACGGGGGTGGACTAGATCCCGATGCGGGCCCAGACCCGCGGGAGCAACGGCCCGTTCGCGACCCGGTTACCCACCAGCGCCGGCACCACAGCGACGACCCAGAAGACCAGGAATATTACGAGGTCGGCGAGACTCAGGACGTGTCGGAGGGGCGAGTCGACGGCCACGATCAGGCCCAGTTCGTAGAGGAACGGGGCGACCGCGAGGAGTGTCGCCAGGGAGTAGAGGCCCGCGGCGAGGACCGCACGCCGAGTCGACTGGGTGTAGAGCAGGTAGCCGGTCCCGACCGCCGCCACCACGAATACTGGCGTGCGGACGCCGAAGTCCGCGGTGATCCAGCCGGCGAGGAGACCAACGGCGGCCGCGAAGGCGACGACGACCGCCGTCGTGAGGGTATCGTGGGTGTGGTCGAACAGCGGGAGGACCCCGTCGAGGACCGATTCGTCACCCCGACCGGCAGCGTCGTGGTCGGTGGACTCCTCGGCCATCAGGACCCACCCCCGCCGTTCCGCCGGACGGCCTCACGCGGTGGGCGTTCCGGGTCGGGCATCGGCTCCAGTTCGTCGAAGGGCGGTTCGGGCGCAGTCTGCCAGTTCCCGCGCGGCGACGCGCCCATTTCGAGCTGGAGGAACTGCTCGATCAGGACCAGGGTCACCCAGGGGTCGCCGGCGAGGAGGGAGAAGCCCCCGTTCAGCCTGGCGGGCCGCGCCGATCCGGCGTCGTTGTCGACGAACTCGTTGCCACCGGCCTGCGGTTCCCCGAGCGCGAGGTCGGCCCGGCCGGACCCCGAGACGTCGTTGCCCTCGAAGCGGTTGTTCGAGGGCTCGTAGAGGTTGGCGTCGATCATCGGGACCGCCACGATTCCGAAGTTGGCGTGGTCGCGGACGGTGTTGTCGACGACCACGTTGTTCCGGCCACCGGCCACGTTGATGCCCGTGCCGAAGGCGGCGTACCCGAATGCGCTGTCCGGTGCGTCAGCATCGTGGTTGGCCTCGACGAGGTTGCCCTCGACACGCACGCTGTCCTGTGGTGGGTTGGCCTCCGTGTCCAGCGAGTTCGGGACGATCCCGCCCATGTTGTGGCGCCAGACCGAGTCCCGAACAGTCAGGTAGCCACCCGCGTTCGTCCCCGAGTAGCCGACGGCGTTGTATTCGGCGCGGACGTTCTCGACGAGCGCGTGGCAGGGCTCGCACTGGCCGACGTAGAACCCCGAGTCGGTGTGACCGGAGGCATAGGAGTTCTCGAACCGGCCGTGGACGCTGTCGAAGGCGTAGACTCCGTAGAGGCGGTTGTTGTGAGCGGTCAGGTACGAGCCCCGGTAGCCCTCGACGGCGGTCCAGAAGAAGGCGTTCCGGGTATAGTGCCGCGCGGTCATGTTTTCGAGGACGACGTCGTCGGCCGTCACGAAGACCGCGTCTTCGCGCTGGAATTCCCCGTCGAGGACGACGTCGTTCCGGCTCGTGCCGCGGATGGTGAGCCGCGGCGTGTCCGTGACCGTCACGGCCTCGCGGTAGACCCCCGGCCCGACGAGGACCAGGTCGCGGGGCGAGGCGGCGTCGACGGCCGCCTGTATCGTCCCGTACTCCCGCGGCACGCGGTGGGTCGCGAAGTCCTCGTAGCGCCTGGGTTCGCCCCGGTCGGGCTGGCCGGCGGGGAACTCGCCGCCGGACCCCGCGCCGCCCTCGCCGTCGTAGGCGAACTGGAGGCCGCCACCGACGATACCCCCTGCCCCGACCGACCTGAGGACGTCGCGTCGGCTGTACGTCTCGTTGCCGGCCTGTGGGACCATGCACCACGGGAGTACCGATTCAGTCATAAACGTACCGCCGGTTTCCGGGTTGTTGGGTCAGATGACCGGCGATCACCCGGGTAGGTGCCACCGGAGGTGCCGCCACTCCGTTCCAGTAACGCTGTCACGACTGGTGGTCCGAGCCCCCACTACCAGGGGTATCACCCGGTCATCAGAGGTATCATACGGTCACCAGGGGTATCACCCAGTCATCAGAGGTATCATACGGTCACCAGGGGCATCACCCGGTCACAGTGGCAGCCCTCGGTCACATCCCTACCAGCTCCAGAGTGGCTATTCGACCCGGACCCCGCCCTTCATCCCCAGGTCCCGGTGGGGCTCACAGTAATACGGGAAGAGGCCCGAGTTCTCGAGGGTGTATTCGAAGACCGTGCCTTCCTCCGTGTGGTAGTCGCTGGCGAACGCGCCGTTGCGTTCGACGACGTTGTGCTGGCCGCCCCGGCCGGTCCACTCCCAGGCGACGGTCGTCCCGGGCTCGATCAGGATGGCTGCCGGCGAGAATTCGAACCCGTCGCCCGCACCGACGCTGACCGTGACGACGTCCCGTCCCGTCCGGTCGACATCGCCGTCGTAGTTGTCGACGTTGGAGAACCAGTCGCCGTACTCGTCGTCGCTCGCGCTACCGCCGGAGCAGCCGGCCAGCGTGGCCAGTGTCCCACCAGCGATCGCCAGGTACGTCCGCCGCTGCATACCACTGCTGAGTACCCGGGTCGTATATTGGTTCCCCGGTTCGCTCCGAGGAGGAACCGTCCCCCCCTCTGTATCGGCAAATCCTGCCGTCCCTGGCCAAGTCATTGTGCGGTCCGTGTCCTGAATCGCTGCAGGCCGAAGATTCCATTCGGCCCGTGTCACCGCGGTTCTGGGCTTGCGAGGGCGGCGAGTCGACCGGAACCCACTTTCGGGGGCCCGGCGAATCATCGGCCATGCCCCTCTCCCTGCCCCTCGGGGACGGGACCGTCCCGGTCGAGCTGCCCGAGAGCGATGTGACGGTGGCCGAACCCCAAGGCGCGGAACCGGTCGACGTCCGAGCGGCCACGAAGCGGGCACTCGATACCCCGCTCGGCCCGCCGCTGTCGGTTCGGGTGAGCGGCGACGAGGCGGTGACCGTCGTCGTCACCGACGTCACCCGCGCCACGCCGGACGATGTCTTACTGGAGGCGCTCCTCGACCGCCTCGCGAGCGCGGGCGTGGCTCGCGACCAGGTCACCGTCGTCATCGGCCTCGGCCTGCACCGGCCGATGGGCGACGACGAGATCCGATCCGCGCTCGGTGAGAACGCCGACCTCGCCGTCAATCACGACCCCGACGCGGCGGTGACGGTCGGACGAGTCGACGACGTGCCCGTCCTCGTCCACCCCGCGGTCGCCAGGGCGGACCTCGTCCTGTCCACCGGGATGGTCGAACCGCACCAGTACGCGGGCTTCTCCGGCGGCGCGAAGACGGTCGTGGTCGGGGCCGGCGGGGAACCCCTCATCCGGCACACCCACGGCCCAGAGATGCTTTCGCGGCCGGGCGTCCGCCTCGGCCGGGTCGAGGACAATCCCTTCCGCGAGACGATCGACCGCGCGGGCGAACCGGCCGGGCCGGACGTCTGCCTGAACGTCACCCACGGGCCGTCGGGCATTCTTGGGGTGGCCGCCGGCAACCCGCGGGCCGTCGTCGACCGGCTTGCAGGTGTGGCCAGGGACGCGCTCGCAGTCGAAGTGGCCAACGGGTACGACGCCGTCGTCGCAGGGGTCGGCGCGCCGAAGGACGCGAACCTCTACCAGGCGACCAGGGCGGCGACCTACGTCGCCCTCGGGGCCCACAATCCACTCCAAGATGGCGGTCGGATCGTCGTCCCCGCCGCGCTGCCGGAGGGGGCCGGTGACGGAACCGGCGAACAGCGGTTCTCCGAGTGGCTGTCGGGGGCGAGCGACGCTGGGAGCCTTTACGAGGAGATGCGGACCGGCTACGAGGCCGGCGCCCAGCGGGCCTTCGTGGTGGCCCGGGTGCTCCGGAATCACGACGTCTGGATCACGAACAGCGACCACCCCGAGATCGTGGAAGACTGTCTGATGGACCACGCCGACGCGGTCGAGGCCGCCGTCGACCCCGGGAGTGAGGTGCTCGTGGTACCCGACGCGCTGAACACGCTGCTCGTGTGAGCCCCGGGGGGAGGTGAAGGAGGGACGCTAAGTTCGCTCATAGCAGTCGGGGCACCGAGTCTCGACGGGCACGACGAAGACCTGCCCCACCTCGCTCTCTGGAGTTGGTCAGACTGCTCCACCAACCGCCCGACCGACGACGGTACCGCCACCGCAGACAGCCAGAACGCCCTCAGCTCGCTCGCGGTTGCTCTGGCGGATATCCTCGCTGCTTACCGGTTCGCTCCGCTCACCGGCTCGCTTCGAGACTCTCCCTGCCGCCCGGGTCACTGCGTTCCCCGGGCGGCCCGGCCGATGTCTCCCTTCGGTCGACCTCGCGCCGCTCGAGTCTCGCACTCACTGCGTTCGCTCGGATAGAGCCGCCGTAGCGACTGTACAAACGCGAGCCGCGCGGCCGGCGAGGCCTGCTTCGCCGGCCTCGAATGGGTGTGCCGGCTGCGCCGGCAGGCAAGGTTCGCCCTTTCAGTCCGCCAGGGCTTGGAAACCAACGGATCGCTGGGTAGGGTCCGGACGTTCGGGCCCTTCGGACCCCGGCTTCCTGGCGGACTGAAAGGGCGAGGGCCGCTCGCGCTTGTATAGTCGCTGAGCGGCCCCTATCCGAGCGAAGCGAGGATATGTCGCTCAGCGACCGCGAGCGGGCCGAGGGCTTTCGGGCTGGGTGCGGTGACACGTAACGTATCAACTCATTCGAGCGGGCAGAGGACGATCAGAGCAGAGCGAGTCAAGTGCGCAC
>JAZKTI010000099.1:0-8861 GCA_036625635.1 Haloarculaceae archaeon | reverse complement strand
GGGAAGAAGGACGGGTCCGTCACGGAAAACTCGAGCTCGATCAGATCGTCGGCCGTCAGCCCTCGGCGACTCTGTGCGGCGTTGATCGCGGTCGCGATGATCCGGCCGACCGTCTCGAGCACCACCAGCTCCCGGTCGTCCAGCGTATCGACATCGAGTCCGAGGACGGCCAGGACGCCGTAGTTTGCGTCCCCGTACACGAGCGGTACGGCAGCGAGTTGACCGTCAGCCCCGTCGACGGGGAAGGTCGACCACTCCTGTCCGTCGGCGACTGTCGGGGTCGCGTTCCGATACGCGCGGGCCACCGGCGAGTCCCCGTCGAGGTTGGGCTCGATCCCATCCACCGGCTCCTCGAACCCGGCCATCGAACTCGTCACGAGCACGTCACGAGCCAGATCCGGCTCACCGACCCAGGTCGCCGCGTAGGCGTCCGTCGCCGCAATACGCTCGACGAGCGCCTGTTCCGTGGCTGCTCGGTCGATGCCGTGCATGAGCAGGTCGGTGACGTCGATCAGGAGCCCATTGATCCGGTCGACGAGCCGATCGAGGCGCTCGCGCTCGTCGGAGAGGTCGCGCTGGGCCTGCTTCCGTTGCGTGACGTCCACCTGGAACCCGATGTAGTGGGTCACGGCCCCCGACGCGTCTCGAATCGGCGCGACGGTCACCTCGTTCCAGAACGGTTCCCCATCACGCCGGTAGTTGAGCAACTCCACCGTGACTGGCTCGGCCGCATTGATCCCCTCCCGGAGGCGATCGACCGCCCCCGGATCGGTGTTTTCCCCCTGGAGAAACAGGCAGTTCCGCCCGAGCACTTCGTCTCGCGAATATCCGGTGAGGCGCTCGAACGCCTCGTTGACGTAGACCAGCGGGTTGGCTTCCCGATCGGGATCCGCGAGAGTGATCCCAACCGGGGCTTTTTCCATCGCCTGTTCCTTTACCGCGAAGTCGACGTCCGGTGGCGTCGGCTCGGTCATGACGCGTGTAGAATCGCCGTGGAAAAGAAAATTGGCCTGTTGGGGATGGGGCCATCGCCGAAATAGAGACCGTTCACGCTAATACATGCGGTGGTGGTGGGAGTAACCACGGCGACAAGAGTCCTTCATTCCCTGGAGAAACAACCGACAGCGTAGAAAGTGGTGGAGACGATGAGATTGAGTAGCCTGCCTCAAACACGGCATCTCTCTGGTCTACAGGAATCCCTGGACCATCGTCTTCGAGGTAAAAGCCAGTCTCCAGCTCACCGATGGGGACCGTCACCGAATCGCCGCCGTATTCGATTGCGTTCCGGATGAGGGTCTCTACGAGTTGTTGAAGCCAGCCATCGAATCCATGCTTCCGCTGACCCGGGAAGATATGACCGACAGCAAAATCCATGCGCGTGTCGTGGAACACGGATAACCGCTTTGCGACGTGCTGCGTGGGTCTGGCGTCGGTCCCGACCACTTCAACGACTTAGCGATACTAGCGAACCCGGAGGAACTCGACAGCGATACCCACTCGATGACGGTTCGCGAGAAGGCATCAATACCGTCGTTAAAACCAGTTCACCGGCCGAATCGATGCCAACGTCCCTCCGATCGACGGGTCCACTGTGGTCGGAGTCCTCAGACAACTCTTCCGATTCCTGATTTCGGCGGGCTAGCATTACTTCCGATTATGCCCCGTCCGGGGACACGGGCTGCCGTGGAGGGACATTTCGTCGATCTCGGGAACCGCGTCTTCGAGCCAGTCGACCAGCGACTGAAAGCGCGGAAACGGTCGATTAATAGATATTCCGACCTGGTAGGGTGACTCCCCGTTCGCGAGGAGTAGTCGGTGGACGCCGACCGGCATGGGACGCGGCGTCGGGTATTCCCGCTCTTCAGGACGGGGAGGATGTCAATGGGTGGTATAGTCGCAGATGTGGGAACTGCACTCAGAAACCGAACTGCTGTCGGTCGCCTCGAGAAGGCCCGAATCGGCGGTGTAGACCGTTGCATCGGTCGTTTGGGCCAGCGCAAGATACGACGCATCATACAGCGGCACGTCCAGGTCGGCTGCCACCTCCGCGACTGGACCCGTCTCGTGGTACGGAACCAGGTCGATCCCGTACTCGGGGAGTGTCCTCGACGCTTCGACTAACCGATCGCCCGCGTAGTGTCCGCTGTATTTGAGCGCATTCACCACTTCGAACGGCAGAACTGCAGGCGCCCGAAGTGTATGACGGCCGTTGAAATAGCCATCGCGCAGTGCTCGTGCCGGTTCGTGATGGCGTTCGGGGATATACCACTTGGCGACAACACTCGCATCGACGACGATATCTGCCATTACGCCGATTCCTCACCGTACCGAGTGTCACGGAAGTCACGAATCACGTCGGCTGTGTTTTCCTCGGCGACCTCGTCCTCGTCGATTTGCTGACTCAAGCGCTCGCTCGTGGCGACGGCATTGGCCACGTTTTGGTGCTCAAACTTCATTAGTTCCGCTTCGATGTGTTGCCGGAGGACAGCGCTCCAGTTGATTTCGGGGTGAGATTCCATCTGCTCCTTGATTTCGTCGGGCACCCGGAAGCTGACCGTTGCCAGGGTGTAATACATGCAATACAGTATGAAGTGTATTACGGTCCACTCGGCTCGGTGCCGGCCCCATCGAACTGCGATGGGGGGCTCGCCGAGGCCGGACTCATCGTGGGTCTTTGTACGCACCCCTATACCCCTAATTCCGCTGGGTCCCAAGACGAAGGACGATTTCTACGGGTGGACAGGATGACACCAGCGGCGTCGCCAAGGATGGAGTCCTCGTCTTGCTGTACCGGGACGGTGCACCCGCGGAGCCGTCCGTGGAGACAGTACCGGTAACTGAGCTTGTGTGAGATGGTTACCCAGAGCCAACCCTACGAAGGCGTTAACTGCATCGACGTATTGGGACCTGCTCCCAAATCGAGACGCGCTGCCGGCGTGCCATTTTTTGGACTATGGACGTGTCGTCGACCCAGTCAAAAGGTAGGTGGTTGCGACGCCGCAGAGTGCGTCGAGGATGTTCAGGAAGCCCGACCCGTAAAACGTCTTGTCGTAGTCGTCGGGCACGTCGGCTGCTCCTTCGAGTGCCGCCTCCACCTGATCGCTCTCAGCGTGGGGATAGCGGCTCCGATAGATGGCGACTGCGCCAGCGATCTGCGGGGCGGCCATCGACGTCCCAGCGAGCCAGCCGTAGCTGTACTCGGCGCCGAGGTACTCGCCGTCCTCACTATATTGGGGTTCGGCGATCGTATTCAACACCAGATCCTGGTACCACGGACCGCCAGTCCCAATCGCCCCCAGGTCCGCATCGCCACCCGGGGCGCCGATATCGATGGCATTCGTGCCGTAGTTCGTGTAGAACGCTGGACTTTCGGGTGGCTCCTCGAAGTCCGACGTCTCGCCGTTACCGTTTGAAGCCGGGAGGCGGCGTTGCCGTGCTCCGGACGGGGGCACCGAAAACGTCGGCCACCGTAGGCGGCCTTCCCGTCACCCAGTCACTCGGCCTCGCCCGTTTCGATCGGGGCACCCACGAGGTTCCCCCACTCGGTCCAGGAGCCGTCGTAGTTCGACACGTCGTCGTAGCCCAGCAATTCGTGCAGCGCGAACCACGCAATCGAAGACCGTTCGGCGATCCGGCAGTACGTCACCACGGCCTGGTCGTTGGACACACCGTTGCCCGCGTAGAGGTCTTCGAGTTCCTCGCGGGACTTGAACGTCCCGTCGAGGTCGACCGTGTCCGCCCAGGAGATGTTCTTGGCACCGGGGACGTGGCCGCCGCGCTGGGCCGTCTCCTGGAGGCCGGGCGGGGCGAGGACCTCGCCGCTGAACTCCTCGGGCGAGCGGACGTCAACCATCGGGATGCCCTGCTCGATCGCCTTCTCCACGTCTTCCCGGTAGGCACGGAGGCTCTCGAAGGGGCCCCTGGCCTCGTAGTCCACGGCGGGGTACTCGGGCTCCTCCTCGGTGAGGGGGTAGCCCTCTTCGACCCAGTAGTCCCGGCCGCCGTCGAGCAGGCGGACGTCGTCGTGACCGTAGTACTTGAACTCCCAGTAGGTGTAGGCGGCGAACCAGTTGTTATTGTCGCCGTAGATGACGACCGTCGAGTCGTCGCTGATCCCGTGTTCGCCCATCAACTCCGCGAAGTCCTCCTTCGACGGCAGGTCGCGCAGCGTCTGGTCCCGCAACTGTGTCTCCCAGTTGAACCCAATGGCACCCGGGGCGTGGCCCTCGGAATAGAGTTCCGTGTCGACGTCGACCTCCACCAGTCGGAGGTCCGCCTCGTCGCTCCCGAACTCGTCCAGCCGCTCTTCGACCCAGTCAGCCGAAACGAGTACGTCCTTGGCGTATTCTGACATACGTTTTCTATACCTCGTGCGTAATGTATATAAATTTTGGAGCGCAGCCCCTTCGATCGCTCGGATCCGGGGTCCGGTACGTGGCTGCGGGGAGGGGCCGGTGTCGTGAGACGCGCTCGCAGACCAGATCTCGACTCTCTTCCGCGATTGTGGAGAACCAGGAACCGTGGCCCGCTCTGATCAGGGCTCCCCCGGGCTCGGGGGTCAGACCCCCTCGACGGTTTCCCGGTAGGCTCGCATCTCCGCGAGTGCCGCTTCGATCAGGTCGGCGACGTCGCCATCGGTCGACGCCGCCAGGTCCGCGAGGACGTTCTCGTGACGGGCGAGCCGGCCGTGGTCCGGCCCCTGGTCCCGCTCGGCGAGTCCGTCGAGTTGCTCGGCCTGGTCTGCCAGCGTCTCGGCCACGTCGGCATCATCGGTAGCGTCACTGGCGTCGGCGAGGTTCTCGCTCGCGGTCTGGAGTTCTTCTCGGACCATGACTCAAGGATCTAACCCCACTCCCGTATAATTTTGCGTCGGAGGCTGAAGGCGGAGGGAAGCCCGTGGATCGGGGCCCGGGCCCTCACTCCGCGAGTTTGCCGCCGACGTACCCGCCGAGTGCACCGAGGCCGGCACCGGCCACGGCGACGACGAGCATCGCCATGAGCATCGCCGCGCCGACAGCGATTGCGAGCGCGCCGGCCTCGACGGCGAACAGTCCCAGGAGGAGCCCGATGGTCAGGAAGAGGAGCAACCCGAGGAGTGGTACCATGAGGATGATGCCGGAGAGGGCCCCGACGCCGACGGTTCGCTCGGATTCGCCGCGCTCGAGGTAGCCCGCGAGGCCCCCGCCGATAGCCGGGGAGAACGGGACGAAGGACACGAGCGCGCTGACGACGGCCCCGAGAAGGGCGTTGGCGGCGTAGTCGCTCCGGGGTTTCCCCACCTCTTCGGCGGCCACCCTGGCGTTCCGCCTGACGACAGCGTAGACGACGGCGGCGATGACCATGATCGCGCCGGTGGCGATCAGGCCGAGCCCGGTCCAGTTTCCCGTCGCGAGACCGACCTCGATCGTGTCCGCGTTCGAGAGGAGGTCCATCCGGAGGTTCCCCTCGGCGACCACGTCGGCGATCACGGAGCGGTCGATCGCGTAGGTCAGTGCGCTGCCACCAGCGAGGATCGCCAGCCCGGTGACGGCGACGAACGTGGCGAGGAGCCAGTCCACGATGCTCGGGAGGCCCTCCGTCGACCGGACCCCCTCTCTGAGGGAGTCTGATGCTGTGGTTCCCATACCACGACTTAGCTCCCAGGCGAGATGAGTAACGGCGGTTGGTCCCGGCGAGCGAGAACATACCCGTTCTGAGGCGGCAGCAGGCGAAGTCACAAACCGCGTCGATAGACAAGGGATCGCGTCGTCGTGCAACCAGGGATCGCGTCGTCGTGCAACCAGGGATCGCGTCGTCGCCGCCAGCCCTAAAATCGCGCTGTCGCCCAACCAGGAATCGCGCCGGAACCCGGGGGAATTTTCGTGCCGGGGCCCGGAGTGACTCCCAATGGACGAGGATCTCCGCGAGCGGATCCGCGAGGCCGGCGAAGCGAGTGCCCTGTACAACGCACTCAAACACGACAGCGACGCGCAGGTCGGGGCTATTCTGGGTCCCCTGATGGCCGACAACCCCGCGTTCCGGGAGCACGGCGACGCGATCCCGGGTATCCTCGGCCCCGTCGTCGAGGAGGTGAACGCGATGGACGCGGGAGAGCAGCGCGAGCGCCTGACTGAGATCGCGCCCGACCGTCTCGCCGAACTCGAGGCCGACGAGGAGGGGGAGGACCAGGTCCTCCCCGACCTCCCGAACGTGGAGGACTACGAGGAGGTCAGAATGCGCCTCGCACCGAATCCCAACGGGCCTTGGCACCTCGGCAGCGCCAGGATGCCCTCCGTGATCGGGACCTACAAGGACATCTACGACGGCTGGATGTGCTGCCGGTTCGACGATACCGATCCGGAGACCAAGCGGCCGGACCTCGACGCCTACGACGCGATCCTCGACGCCATCGACTACCTCGGGTTCGAGCCCGACGAGGTCGTCAGGGCCAGCGACCGCCTGGAGACCTACTACGACCACGCCCGGGACCTGATCGACCTCGGCGGAGCGTACACCTGCTCCTGTGCCCAGGAGGACTTTTCTGACCTGAAGAACGTGGGCGAAGCCTGTGGCCACCGGGACAAGGACAAATCCCTCACCCGCGAGGAGTTCGAGGCCATGGTCGACGGTGAGTACGACCCCGGCGACATGGTCCTCAGGGTGAAGACGGACATCGAACACCCGAACCCCGCGCTCCGTGACTGGGTGGCCTTCCGGATGATCGACACGCCCCATCCCCGGCCCGAGGCCGCCGACTACCGGTGCTGGCCGATGCTCGATTTCCAGTCGGGAATCGACGACCACCTCACCGGGATCACCCACATCGTCCGCGGCATCGACCTCCAGGACTCCGCCAAGCGCCAGCGGTTCGTCTACGACTACTTCGACTGGGCCTACCCCGAACTGGTCCACTGGGGCCACGTCCAGGTCGATGCCTACGACGTTCAGATGTCCACCTCCACGATCCGCGAGCGCATCGAGTCGGGCGACCTCGACGGCTGGGACGATCCCCGTGCGCCGACGCTCGCGAGCCTCCGCCGGCGGGGGATCCGCGGGGATGCCATCGTCGACGCCATGGTCGAACTGGGCACCTCCACGAGCAACGTGGACCTCTCGATGTCGGCTGTCTACGCTCACAACCGGGAGCGCATTGACGACGAGACCGACCGCGCGTTCTTCGTCCGCGACCCGGTCGAGAAACAGATCGTGGGGGGCCCAGAGACGGGGACGCCGCCAGTTCACCCGGACCACGAGGACCGTGGCGTACGGGAGATATACGTCACCGATGGCGTCGCGCTGGAACCCGAGGACGTCCCGGCCCGCAGCGAGCGCGTCTGGTTGAAGGGCTATGGATGCGTCCGTCACATCCGGGACGCTTTCGAGTACACCGGCGACGGGATCGACGTAGTGCGGGAAGGCGGCGTCGACGTCGTCCAGTGGGTTCCGGCGGCGGATTCGCTCTCGGTCCGGATGCGGACGATGGAGGGTGACGTCGAGGGCCGAGCCGAACCCGGCCTGGCGACCTACGAGTCGGGGGCGATGCTCCAGTTCGAGCGCGTCGGCTTCGTGCGGGTGGATCGCCACGATCCGGCGGAGACGGTCGTCTACTACGCCCATCCCTGACGCCACGGACGCGTCACTCCTCGGCCCCTGGGCCCCTCCAGGCCCTGGGGTCCTGCCAGCCCCTGGACCCCGTCCTGCCCTGGGCTCCTGCCAGCCCCTGGACCCCGTCCTGCCCTGGGCTCCTGCCAGCCTCTGGACCGACTTCAGCTCCTGGGCTGCGGCCACGGACTTATTCGGTCGCGTGCCCAATCACGTGACATGGACATACCCCCCATCCACCCGCAGGTTGAGGCCGTCGCGGCCGACATCGCCTCGATGGACACGCGGGGGGCGGCGGGCATCGCCGAAGCGGCGGCGAACGCCCTCCTGGTGCAGGCCGAGGAGAGCGAGGCCGAGGACCCCGAGGCCTTCCGCGCCCAGCAGCGGGCCGCCGCACGGGCGCTGCTCGATACCCGCCCGACCGCCGTCAGTCTGCCCAACGCCCTCCGATTCGTCCTGACCCGGATGCAGGGTCGGACCGTGTCGGCCCTCCGGGAGTCGGTGATGGCGGCAGCCAAGGAGTTCGGGGATCGCGTCGCGACCGCCCAGGCGGACCTCGGGAAGATCGGTGCCAACCGCCTCCGGGACGGCGACCGGGTCATGACCCACTGCCACTCGACGGACGCGATCGCCTGCATCGAGGCCGCCGTCGAGCAGGGCAAGGACCTCGAGGCCGTCGTCAAGGAGACCCGGCCCAGGGAGCAGGGCCGCATCACGGCAGACCGGCTCGACGACCTGGGCGTGCCGGTGACGTTCATCGTCGACGGGGCTGCCGGCCGGTACCTCAACGAGGTCGACCACGTCCTGGTCGGGGCCGACAGCATCGCGGCCGACGGCAGCGTCGTCAACAAGATCGGGACGAAGCTTCTCGCCGTCGGCGCCCGCGAGCACGGGACGCCCGTGATGGTCGCGGCACAGACCGTGAAACTCCACCCCGGGACCCTGACCGGCCACACCGTCGAGATCGAGGAACGCGACACCGCCGAGGTGATCGACTCAGAGACGCTGGCCTCCCTGGGTGACGGGATCAGCGTGGCCAATCCAGCCTTCGACGTGACGCCACCGCGCTACGTCGACGCGATCGTCACCGAGCGGGGCCAGTACCCACCAGAGAGCGTCGTCACGCTCATGCGCGACCTCTTCGGCGAGGTCCCCGAGGAGCCCTGGCGGGAGCGGTGAGTGCCCCTCTCTCGGCTCAAGAGGTAGAGAGAGGTGGAAAGGGGTGGAGAGAGGTGGAAAGGGGTGGAGAGAGGTGGAAAGGGGTGGAGAGAGGTGGAAAG
>JAZKTI010000002.1:0-35365 GCA_036625635.1 Haloarculaceae archaeon | reverse complement strand
GGGAGTTCGAGGGGAGGGAGTTCGACGGGAGGGAGTTCGAGGGGAGGGAGTTCGAGTGGAGGGAGTTCGAGTGGAGGGAGTTCGAGTGGAGGGACAGGGTGGGGCGAGACGAGAGCCGGCGAAGGGTGGTTCTGCGGCATGCCGGCAGGCCGACCGGGCACGTTTTTACGATTGCCCCCTAACTGTAAGTATATGTCAGCGCTCCGCGACGCGTTGGGCGAACTTCCCGACGCCGTCTTCGCCGACCTCCTGGAGGGGGAGGATGCTTACCTGGTCGTCCTCGACGTGCCCGGTGCCGCACCGGACAGCCTCGAGGTCAGCGTCGAGACCGCCCGACTCGTCGTCGAGGGCCGTCGGGCCAAGGACGTCCCCCCGGGGTTCGAGTACATCAGGGAGGACCGCTCGTTTTTCTTCGAGAAGGCGATCCCCCTGCCCCCGGATTCGACCGCCGCCGGCGCCGAGGCCACACTCTCGACCGGGGTCCTCGAGATCCGCCTCCCGCGGCACGGGGCGACGCCCGAAACCAGAATCCCCGTCGAGACGGCCTAACGCCGAGGTGGCCGCCCGGTGAACCTCCGCTCGTACTGGCGCTTCTTCGTCGTGCTCCGACGGTTCCTGCCACTGCTCGTCGCCTACGCCCGCGACCGGCGCCGGTTCCTGCTGTTTGGCGGCTCCCGCCAGGTGGACTCGGCGACCCAGCGCCGCCGCGCCAGCCACCTCCTCGAATCGATGCTCACGCTGGGGCCCACGTTCATCAAACTCGGCCAGTTGCTCTCGACCAGGCCCGACGTCCTCCCGCCGGCGTACGTCGAGGAGTTCTCCAAACTCCAGGACCGGGTGCCGCCGGCCACCTGGGAGGATGCCCGGAAGGTCGTCGAGGCCGAACTCGGCCCGGTCGACCAGGCGTTCGTGGACTTCGACACGGAAGCCATCAGCGGTGCGAGCCTCGGGCAGGTGTACCGGGCCGAGGTCGACGGTCAGCCGGTCGCGGTGAAGGTGCGCAGGCCGGGCGTCGAGCGTCTCGTCGAGGCCGACCTCCGCGTCATCCGGTGGTCGCTGCCGCTCCTCCAGCGGTTCGTGGACGACGCGCGGTCGTTCTCCCTCGAGACGCTGGCCGACGAGTTCGCGAAGACGATCCGGGAGGAGATGGACTACGACCGCGAGGCCAGAATGCTTCGGGAGATCCGGGCCGACTTCGCCGACGACGAGGACGTCAGGATGCCGGCGGTCGTCGACTCCCACAGCACCGGGCGAGTCCTGACGATGGAGTACATTCCCGGCACGAAGATCGACGACGTCCGGACCCTCGACCGGAAGGGGATCGACCGCACGGCGGTCGCCCAAAAATTACAGCGGTCCTACATGAAGATGGTGATGGACCACGGCGTGTTCCACGCCGATCCCCACCCGGGCAACCTCGCCGTCCAGGACGACGGGACCCTCGTCTTCTACGACTTCGGGATGAGCGGCCGGGTCGACCCGCACCTCCAGGCGGAGATCGTGGACTTCTACGGCGCTATCGTGGCCCAGGACATCGACGCCATCCTGGACTCCCTCGTCGCGATGGGCACGCTCTCCCCGGAGGCCGACCGGCAAGTCATGGGCGATGTGATGGAACTGGCCATCGCCGACGCGAGGGGAGAGGCGATCGAACAGTACCGCGTCCAGCAGATCATCCAGCAGGTCGAGGACACGATCTACGAGTTCCCCCTCAGACTCCCCTCGAACCTCGCCCTCGTTCTCCGGATGGCGACAGTCGTCGAGGGCGTCTGCGTCACGCTGGACCCCGACTTCGACTTCATCGAGGTCGCGAGCGGCTTCCTCCGGGACGAGGGCTTCCTCGAGCGGGGCACCCGGGACTTTATCAGGGACCGGGCCACCGAGGTCCGCGAGGCGGCCGAGTCGGTGGTCCGCGTCCCGCCGAAACTCGAGAGTGCTCTCGACCGCGTCGACCGCGAGAACCTTCACGTCCGCGCCGACATCGAGGATTCCGACGATCACCTCGAGGTCCTGGCCTGGCGGCTACTCCTCGGGATGCTCCTCGGGGCTGGGGTGCTCTCGACGACCCTCCTGTACGTGCTGGCCTCCGTCGAGGCGACTGCCGTGGCTGGCGGCGGGACCCTCTTCGTCGGCCTGCTCGTCTGGCGCACATTCCGCTCTCGGACCGGCATCAGCGCCCAGCCACAGTTCACGCGCCACCAGATGCGAAGCCGTGGCGAGGCGGCACCAGGCCCGTCGCCGGAGGGCGGAGAACCCTCGGGACCTGCCGGGGAGCCGGAGGGGGAAGAACCACCAGGACCCGGCGTGGGGGCCACTGGAGCGGCCGGGACGAGGGGCACAGACGTCGTGCCGGAGGAGGGCGACCGCGAAAACAAGTGAGGTTCGAATCCGGTTCAGGCGGGCCGACCGATCCACGCCGGTTCCAAACCGTTTATACTGGCAGGTGGACAATCTCGCGACATGGCGAAGCAGCAGTCCGAGGTCCGCGACCTCGACGAGGGAAGTTACGTGATGATCGACGACGCCCCGTGCGAGATCAAATCGTACAGCACCGCGAAACCGGGCAAGCACGGGAGTGCGAAGGCCCGCGTCGAGGCGGTCGGCGTCTTCGACACGAAGAAGCGCTCGCTCTCCCAGCCGGTCGACGCGAAGATCTGGGTGCCCATCATCAACCGGAAGCAGGGCCAGGTCGTCTCCGTCAGCGGCGACGACGCCCAGGTGATGGACCTCGAGACCTACGAGACTTTCACGATGCGCGTCCCGGAGGACGAGGCCCTCTCTCCGGACGACGAGATCGAGTACCTCGAGATGGAAGAGCAGCGCAAGATCATCTGAGGCGATGGCCTTCCCCGGTGCGACAGCGGACCTCGCGGACGCCGATTACGCCCTGCTCGGCGCGCCCCTCGACGCGACGACCTCCTTCCAGCCGGGAACCCGGTTCGGTCCCCGGCGCGTGCGGACGTACGCCGAGCCCTTCGAGGACTACGACGCCCGGAGCGACGCCCGATTCTCGGAGTGTGCCGTTCACGACGGCGGCGATATCGGGGCCGGTACCGACGTCGCCGCGTACCTTACCTACCTCGCGGGCGTCCTCGAGGATCACGCCGCAGCCGGTCGGACGCCACTCCTGATCGGCGGCGAGCACACCGTCACAGTCGCGGCCGTCCGGGCACTCGAGCCCGACGTCTACGTGTGCCTCGACGCCCACCTGGACCTCAGGACCTCCTACGCCGGTACGGAGTGGAGCCACGCGACGGTCACCCGCCGCGCGCTCGAGGTCGCCGATCGCGCGGTCATCCTGGGCGCTCGCTCCGGAAGCGAAGCAGAGTACGAGCGGGCGGGTGCCGACGACGTGACGGTAGTCCCGCCCGACGAGGTGGCCGGGTGGGAGCCGACGTCCGAGGGTAGGTACTACCTGAGCGTCGACGTCGACGCGGCCGACCCCGGATACGCCCCCGGCACCGGAACGATGGAACCGTTCGGGCTCGACCCCGCGACCATCCACGAGGTCGTCCGGGACCTCGCGCCCGGTGCGGCCGGGTTCGACGTCGTCGAGGTGAACGACCGGGACGCTGGCCAGGCCGCTGCACTTGCGGCGAAACTGGTCCGGGCCTTCGTGTACGCCCGCGCCGGGGACCGGGGCCGCTTTCGGTGACAGGGGAAGATCGGGCCGTGAGGCGCGAAGAAGGCCGGGCCGATGATTCGCGAGAGGTGCGCGGAGGACGGATACAGAGGGGGTCCGCCGGCTTCCGTCGCGCCGGTGGACCCGGCGGAGACCGGCAGCGGGGGCCCACATTCCAACCCCCGGATTTACGTCGCGGGCGGTGAAATCACCGGCAAGAATGCCAGGATTCTCCTCGTGTTACTTCTGTGGCACCGCGCTCGATGCCTCCGTCGAGGACCAACCGGTCGTCCCCGAGGACCTCGCGCCCTCTTCGGTCTCTGGCCGGACGGTCACGCTCTGTCCGACCTGTAGTCGAAAGCTGGAAGCCGTCATGGACGAGGTTCGGGAAGCGGTCCGGAGCGCCGATGACCTCGAACCGAGGCGTGAATCCGACGAAAGGGACGAAGAGACGGACGAAGAGACGGACGAGGCCTCGTCCGCATCGGAGTTCTTCGACGACTCCCCCGCTATCCGAGACCTGTCCGACAAGGAGTCGGACACAGCGAGCGGCGACGGGGACCGTGGCCGAGAGTCGGAGCAGGAGGTGGCACAATCTCGGACCCGCGGCGCTTCCGACGAGGGTGCCACCGGTGAGACGTCCGACCAGGGCGAAACCGACGAGGGTGCCAACCAGGTTGCGAGCGGCGCAGTACGGGAGGGAGAGGTGGGCTCGAAGAGCCCCGGAGGCGCCGAGTCCGAGGCGGCCGAAGCGGAAGAGGCGGAGGAGGCCGAGGAGGCGGAAGAGGATGAAGAGGAGGAAGAGGAGGAAGAGGAGGAGGACAACTCGATCAGCGCCCTGGAGAACACGAAGGTGATGCGGATGCTCGAGAACCGGGAGTTCCCGGTAGAGCGGACCCCCTTCGAGACGGTTGCCGCCAACGCCTACGAGGTCAGACCACGTGACGTCGGCAAGGTCATCGACTTGGCGATCGACCGGGGGCTACTCGCCGAGGAGGACGGCAACCTCGTGCGGCCGGAGTAAGGAGCGGGCAGGGTTGGGCAGCCGAGGGAGGGGGGTTGGTGACGGACAGAGACAGCTACCGGAAAGCGAGGCACCTGCGAGTGAGGCACCCGAGGAAGAGTGGCGACCGGGAGCGGGGGGAATGGGGAGTGAGGGCGGATTCACTCGAGCCTGGGGACGCAAAGATAAGGTGCTTGTAGACGAACCGGCACTCATGAAAAGCGAGGTCCTCTACGAGCGACTTGATTCACTTCTCGAGACGGACGCCTACAGCGACGTGGACCCGAGCCCGAACGGCCTGCAGGTCGGGCCGGCTTCCCAGCCCGTCGAGCACGTGGCATTCGCCGTGGACGCGGCCGTCGAGACCGTCGACCGCGCCCGGGAGGCCGGCGCGGACGTGCTCGTGACCCACCACGGGGTCGTCTGGGGCGGCCTCGACCGGGTCACGGGGCAGCACTATCGGCGGATCGCCCCGCTCGTTGACGACGAGATATCGCTGTTCGTCGCCCACCTCCCGCTCGACGGCCACCAGGACATCGGGAATGCCGCCGGAATCGCGGACGTCCTCGACCTCGGGAATCGCGCGCCCTTCGGCACCCTCGAGGGCCAGTACGTCGGCCAGCGTGGCCAGATACCGACGCCGATGACGAGTGAGGAGATCAGAGCGGCCCTGGCCGGCGCACTCGATACGAAGGACGAACCTGTCCGCGTCCTCGACTTCGGCCCGTCGACGATTCGTGACGTTGCCGTGGTGACAGGCGCTGGATCGGACTGGCTCGAGGAGGCTGCCGAGACCGGCGCCGACGCGCTCGTCACCGGCGAGGGCAAGGCCAAACTCTACCACGAGGCCCGCGAGACTGGCGTCACGGTCTTTCTTGCGGGCCACTACGCAACCGAGACCTTCGGCGTTCGCGCACTCCAGGAGCGGGTTTCGGAGTGGGGGCTCGAGACGACCTACGTCGACTGCCCGACGGGCCTCTGAGGGCGCGGGGTCGCTTCGCACTCCCAAGCTCGCTCTGGGACCGCGACGTGACTCCCCCAGCAGGCACGACGTGGCTTCGAACTCGGCCCACGTTCCGTCCTCGGTGTGCATTCACGGCGGCCAGCCCGAATTCACGGCGGCCAGCCCGGATTCACGGCGGCCAGCCCGGTACCCAGTCGCGCACGCGGAGTGTGGCTCTGGCGCCTGCGGCGGCGAGCCGGGTGGGCAGCCACTCGGGCACGACGAGGGGGTGCCCGTGCTGGGTCGCGATGGTCTGGGCCTCGGTGTACTTCTCGTAGCCTTCCCGCCCGTGTCGGCGCCCGATGCCGGAGTGGTTCATCCCACCCATCGGCGACGACGTCGATCCCCAGGAGGCGACGTAGGCGTCGTTGATGCAGACGCTCCCGGCGTCGATCCGGTCGGCGACGGCTTCGCCCCGTTCTGCATCGCCCGTCCAGACGCTGGCGTGGAGCCCGTAATCGGTGTCATTGGCCCGCGCGACGGCGGCCGCTTCGTCCGGCACCGCGTGGAGGGTCACGACGGGACCGAAGGTCTCCGCGGTCGCGACCGGCAGGTCCGGGTCGACGTCGGTCAGAACCGTCGGCTCGTAGAACCACGGGCCGACGTCCGCCCGGCGCCGGCCGCCCGTCAGGAGCGTGGCGTCCGCATCGAGGGCTTCCTCCACGATCCCCTCGACCCTTTCGCAATGCTCCGCCGAGATGAGCGAGCCGACGTCCGGGCCGAAGTCGTAGGTCCGACCGATGGCCAGGCGCTCGGTCGCGGCGACGAAGGCGTCCCGGAACGGATCGAAGACGGCCTCCTGGACGTAGAGGCGCTCGGTGGCGATGCAGAGCTGCCCGGCGTTGGCAAAGCAGGCCCGGGTAGCCGCCATCGCGGCCCGGTCCACGTCGGCCTCGGAGAGCACGAGGAGCGGATTCTTCCCACCGAGCTCCAGGGAGACGGGCGTGAGGGCCTCGCCGGCACCGGCGGCGACCTCGCGTCCGGCGGCGGTCGAGCCGGTGAAACCCACGTAATCGCAGTGGTCGACGATGGCGGGGCCGAGGTCCGGGCCGCGGCCGGGAACGACCTGGAAGCACGCCGGCGGAACGCCGGCATCGAGCACGAGCTCCCTGATTCGGAGGGCGGTGAGTGTCGTCTCCAGGGCGGGTTTGAGGACGACGGCGTTGCCCCCGAGGAGCGCGGGGATCGCGTCCGAGACTGCGAGGGTCACTGGGTAGTTCCAGGGCGAGATGAGGCCGACGACCCCGCGGGGCCGGTGGTGGACGACGGACCGCGTCAGGCCAGGGATCGCGCCCGCCCGGCGCTCCGGCGCGGCGTATCCCTCCGCGTTCGCCGCGTAGTGGTCGGCGGTGGCCACGACGTCGAGGACCTCCTCGAACGCATCCCATCGGCTCTTCCCCGTCTCGAACTGGGCCAGATCGAGCAGTGCGCGATCGTCCTGGCGGACGGTCTCGCCGATCTCCCGGAGGATTTCGGCCCGGTTCGACTGGTCCCGCTCAGCCCACCCGGACTGTGCCTCTCGTGCCCGCCCGACGGCCTCGCTGACCGCATCGGGACCGGCACAGGGGACCGAGGTGATCGGCTCGGCGGTGTAGGGCGCCAGGGTCTGGACTGATTCCGCTTGCGTGTCCGCATCGACGGCAGCACCCTCCAGCAACTGTTCGACGGCCTGCTCCGGCCAGCGGTCCGGGCGTGCCAGGGTGGTCATGGCAGGGCGTTGGACCGGAGTGAGTATTGTGCTTTCCCTGGGGTGGCGGTGTGAAGTGGCCCGGAGGAGGCCACAAGGAGTTGGACGATGCCAGCCCTGCGTACACAGTCGGCAGGAAGACGGACCGCGGCGTTGAAGCCGCCGCCGGCCGGACGCCACCCTGATGACAGAGGACGATGGGGCCGAGGAGGCAGTCGACGACGGGGCCGAGGCGGCTGCGGACGAAGGGTCCGTGGAGGGGGCCCCCGCCAAGACAGGGGAGCTGGGAACCAGGCCCGAGAGCGAGGGGGCCGAGCGCTCTCGCGAGGAGTTCGCCCCGAATCCGGTGGCCCACGCGGAGGCACGGGCCGGGATGACCGTCGGCGAACTGGCCGCGGGGTACGGCGACGCCGGGTTCGGCGCGAACGCGATGGCCGAGGCCGTCGACATCTACACCGAGATGCTCGAGCGGGATGACGTGACGAACTTCCTCGGTCTGGCGGGGGCGATGGTCCCGGCGGGCATGCGCCGCATCGTCGCGGACCTGGTCCGGGACGGCCACGTCGACGCGCTGGTGACGACGGGGGCGACCCTCACCCACGACGCCATCGAGGCCATCGGCGGCAAGCACCACCACGGCCGCCACGACGCCCCCGAACTCTCCCGGCGGGAGCACGACGAGACACTCCGGGCGGAGGGCGTCGACCGCATCTACGACGTCTACCTGCCCCAGGAGCACTTTTCACACTTCGAGACCCACCTCCGCGAGAACGTCTTCCCGGCCCTCGAAGCGACGGCCAGCGACGAGGCAGGCGGCACCGCGAGTACCGCGAGCACCGCGACGGGCGGTGGAGGCGACCCCGGCCCGATCTCGATCCAGCGGCTCACCGCCGAACTCGGCCGGGCAAACGCGGCGGCCAACGAGACTGCACGGGAGCGGGGCGAGTCCGACGCCGGGGCGGGCATCGCCGCGGCGGCCTGGCAGCACGACGTTCCGGTGTACTGTCCGGCGATCCAGGACTCGGTCCTCGGGTTGCAGACCTGGATGTACGGCCAGACGAGCGACCTCGCCCTGGATGCCCTCGCGGGCGTGGGTGGCCTGACCGATATTGCCTTCGAGGCCGAGGAAGCGGGCGCGCTCGTCGTCGGCGGCGGCGTGCCCAAGAACTTCGTCCTCCAGACCATGCTCGTGACCCCCGGTGCCTACGACTACGCGGTCCAGCTCACGATGGATCCCGAAACGACCGGCGGCCTCTCCGGGGCGAGCCTCGAGGAAGCCCGTTCCTGGGGCAAACTCGAGACCGACGCCCGCAACGCCTCGGTCTACGCCGACGCGACGATCACCCTTCCGCTGCTCGTCGCCGCCGCCCGCGAGCGGGTCGGGGAGTAACGCCACCCTCCGCATTGTCGCCAGGGCCGCCAGTCACCGGTCGTCAATTCCATGAGGGGTGCGGTCGAATCGGGACCGAATGCTGGTCCTGGGAGACGCCCACGCCGACGACCCCGAAAAGCGAGCGGCGCTCCGGCGCGCCTACGCGGCGTCAGATGCCGACGTGGCTCTCCAGGTCGGGGACCTCCTGTGGTACGACCCGCCCGTCGAGACCTCCTTCATCGCCGGCAACAACGAGGACTTCGACGTCGTCGAGGCACTCAGGGCCGGCGAGGAACCGCCTCCGGACGCGGCCGTCGGCGAAATCCACCTGCTCGCGAGCGATGTCGTCGAGATCGAGGGCCTCAGGGTGGCCGGGCTCTCGGGCAACTTCGCACCGACGCGCTTCGACAAACGGCGGACGGATCTCCAGGGCGACCGCCGTCGCCACTTCGTCCGCTCCGACGTCGAGGCCGCGAAGGACCTGTCGGACGTCGACGTCTTCCTCACCCACGAGGCGCCCCACGGAGTCCTCGTACAGGAGGACTACGACGTCGGCTGCAAGCACGTGGACGACATTCTCCGGGCGCTCGAACCCGTCCTCTGCCTGGTCGGTCACCACCACGAGTTCACTGAGGCTCGTTTCGGACGGACCCGCGTCGTCTCCCTGGCACCTGCCTGGGAGCGATACTACCACCTGGACCCGGCGACAATGGCACTGGAGAGCCAGGAGACGCCGGCGCCGGATGCGGAGTGACCGTTCCCGGACTGGCTTCGGCGTTGGTTCGCTTCGGCTGTCATAATCGGCGCTAGTCCAGAACCGATCTCCCACACGTCACAGCCCGTCCCTCCCCACCGAGACGAACCGACCGACCGCTCGTTGCCGGTCCCGCCTCAGACGTCGCGCTCCTGGTCGGCCGGTCCGGGTTTGGGTTCGACGGTTCCGAACGTGTCCTCTCGCCACACGAACTCCTCCTCCTGGTCGGCGGGTCAGTCCAGGTAGTCGGTCACCAGCGTGTCAGCGACGATCTCCCCGAGGTCGTCGAGCGCGGTCCGGAGGGCGGCGACGCCGGGTGAATCGGTCTCTCCCAGCCAGTCCTCGGGCAGGGCGGGCGGATTGGCCCGAATCCGATCCGACTTCGGGTCGTCGTAGAAGTCGAACTCCTGGAACAGTTCCCGCTCGGAGACGACCCCGAGGAGATCCTCGTCGACGTCGACGTAGGCCGCCCACTTCTGGAAGCCCTCCTGCCAGGCACCCTCGCGCAGTACAGTCTCGATCCCACCCCGCCTGAGATCCTCGAGGTCGAGGTCGATCTCGTCGATCTCGGCCGGGACTTGGCGGTTCGGTACGTCCGGGGCCATCGGACTGTCGAGGTCGGGCGTCATACGTGGTCGATCCGCCGTCGAGCGGGGATGATCTGTGGGTACTTTCTGCTTCCTGAGAAGGCTGGGACACCGGGGGAGCGCCCGGCCACCAGATCCCGGGCTGGTCCGAAATCAACCCAGGGGAGACCCCTCCGTATTTATTGGTTGGCGAAATAGGCACGGGCATGGATCGCCGGGAACTGGAGGAGATCGCGATCGCGATCGGGATCCTAGCCGTCCTCGGGTTGGGCTACGTGGGTGCCGGGTCCACCGACCAGATCGCCGGCGTCGTTCCGACACTCGGCAAAACGCTCTCAGGATCCTCGGGTGTCGTCCTCGTCGGGCTGGGGTTCGTCCTCTCGGCCGTCGTCACCGTGGGAATACTCGCCGTCGTCCTTCGATACTGGGCCGGGAGCGGCGTCTGGTTCCTCGGCTCGCTCAAACGCGGGGTGGACCGGCTCACGCCAGACTCCATCCTCTGGAAGGCCGCGCTCTGGCTCATGATCGTCATTGGCGTTCTGCTCGCCTTCATCGGGGCCTTCCCGCTCCTGATCGGGGACATCGGCGATACCGAGGGTGGCGCCGTCGGATTCGCGGACAGCATCAACGACCAGAAGCTGAACGAGGCCTGGGACGCCATCATCTCGGGAGACTCGGTCGACGGGGTTGCTGTCTGTTCGAGCGATGCCGGCGAACCGCCCGGCGGTGACGCCGACGGAGACGGTATTCCGGACGACTGGGAGCGGACTGGGCAGACCCCCTGGGGTGCGCCGCTCCCCGACGCCGATCCCGCCCACAGGGACGTCTACGTCCAGCTCAACTACGGGGATACGGTGACGCCGCTCTCGTCGGAGGAGAAGACCCAGATCCGGCAAACCTGGGCCGAGATGCCCGTCGACAACCCGGACGGGACTGGCGGGATCACCATCCACCTCGACGAGGAGGGGTCCGGCGCCGGGGCCCTCGGTGGGCAAGCAGTGGTCCGCTCCGCTGACGAAGTGGATCGGTTCTACAATGCCTCGATCATGGACGACCGTCAGTGTGTTTACCACCAGGCGGTCGTCGGCCAGACCGACGTCGGCGAAACGGCCGGCTTCGGGGCAAGGCCGGGATTCGTCGTCCTCGTCGACGGCACGAGTCGGCCCGATTACGAGGGCGAGGTCACCTTCCGAACGGCTATGCTGACCCACCAACTCTTGCACAACGTGGTCGGGCAAGTGGACGGAGACGCCCACACTGCGGAGGGGTGGCTCGCGGGTGGGTCGATCAACGAGTATCTCTCGAACGCCACGGCGGTGGCCATCGAGGAGCGGGGCTTGACGCCGGTCCGGGAGCCGACCTCGTCCTCTTCGTGACGGGGGTCGTGGCGGGTCAGACCGGTCCATCGTGACGGGGGTCGTGGCGGGTCAGACCGGCCCATCCTGAGGAGGGGCGGGGCAGGTAGAACGGAATCGAGTGATGCCTTCGGCGCCACGGCGGCCGGTCAGGGGAGGTCGCGGAGCCCCTCGAGCGTCGCGTCGAGGTCGCTGTCGACGAGGGCGAGCGAGAACCCGTCGATCCGGGCGAGGTCGGCTGCGTGCTCCCAGACGTCGTCCGCGGCGAGCCCGTGGAGGATCACTGCGTTGGGCGTCGGCTTGACGACCCTGATGGCGACGAGGGGGGACTCGCCGCGTGTGACGCCGGTGAAGACGAGCGCACGATTCGTGCTCTGGCCGTAGAGGTGGTAGAACTCGTCGCTGGAGAGCCGACGGATGGCCTGGATGCTATCGATGACGGTGTGGCCCGCGACCGTGTCGCGGTCGCCCCGGACGAGTTCCGTCGCGTCGACGGCGTCGTAGAAGCGCTCGAGGGGAATGTTGGCCGGGTACTCGCGCAGGTCCAGGACGACGTCGCTGTCGAAGCCGGCCGAGAGGACTCGCGCGTGCTGGCGGATCTGGTTACCACCGCGTGCCTCGTCGATGTCGAGCATCGCGTCGACCGCCCTGCGGATGACCCCGATGCCCGGGTTCTCCCGGCGGCCGCTCTCGTAGTCCGAGACCACCGACGGCGACACGGCGAGTTTGGCCGCGAGGTCGGTCTGGGCGATTTCGAAATCCGTCCGCCACTTCCGGAGGGTCGCACCCGGCTCGTCGCTGAGGGCAACCTCCCCCGCGATCTTCTCGGCGAGTTCGGCCCGCGGCCCACGCGTCATGGCCGAAGGGTCCGTTCTTCGGCGGAAAAGCGTGTCGAAACCACCCTTCGACCGGTCTCGAATCCGGAGGCCGGGTGGTGGGCGCTCCGCACGGCCGGAGGGGGGTCTCCGCAACCCCTAAACGGGCCACGCGCGAACTGCCGAGTAATGGATTGGACCGAGAAACACCGTCCGTCGTCCCTCTCCGAGATCCGGGGGAACGACACGGCCCGCGACGCGTTGCGGGAGTGGGTGGAGACCTGGGAGGACCACCGGAAAGCGGTGATTCTCCACGGGTCCCCGGGGGTGGGGAAGACCTCCGCGGCACACGCGCTCGCAGCGGACATGGACTGGCCGACCATCGAACTCAATGCCAGCGACTCGCGGACGAAGGAGGTCGTCGAGCGGGTGGCCGGCGAGGCAGCCAAGTCCGGCACCCTGAGCGCCGGCGGGAGCGGCCGGCGTCTCGTGATCCTCGACGAGGCGGACAACCTCCACGGCAACGTCGACTACGGCGGGTCGCGGGCCATCACCGAACTCGTCGGGGAGGCCGACCAGCCGATGGTCCTCATCGCCAACGAGTACTACGAGATGTCCAATGCGCTCCGGAACAAGTGCGAGGACGTCGAGTTCCGCGACGTCTCGAAGCGTTCCATTCTGCCCGTCCTCCGGGACGTATGCCGCCAGGAGGACGTCGCCTTCGAGGACGAGGCCCTCGAACACATCGCGGAGATGAACAGCGGCGACCTCCGGGGAGCCATCAAGGACCTCCAGGCCCTGGCCGGCGGCCGCGAGGAGATCGTCGCGGAGGACGTCGTCACCGGCGAGCGAGACACGACCGCCGGGATCTTCGACTTCCTCGACACCCTGATCAAGGAGGCCGACGCCGAAACGGCCCTGAAGGCCTCCTACGACGTGGACGAGACGCCCGACGACTTGATCAACTGGATCGAGGACAACATGCCCAAGGACTACCACGGCGAGGAACTCGCCCGCGGCTACGACTTCCTCGCGCGGGCCGACCGGTGGCTCGGCGTGGTCCGGGCCACGCAGGATTACTCCTTCTGGCGGTACGCTGCCGACGACATGACCGCCGGCGTCGCCGCGGCCAGGCGCGAGCCAAAGGGCGGGTGGACGCGCTACGGCCCGCCGAGTTACTGGTCGAAGCTCGGGCGTTCCCGGAGCACGCGCGACAAGCGGGATTACGTCGCCAGACACGTCGCCGAGTCCGCCGGCGTCAGCATGGGAACCGCCCGGCGGGAGGTCCTGCCCTATCTCGCGACGATGACCCACCACTGCAAGAACAGGGCCCTCACCGTCGCGATGGCGGCCCGGTACGACCTCGAGACCGACCACGTCGCCTTCGTCACGGGGTCGGGCGAGGACACCAACAAGGTCCAGTCGATCGTCGAGGACGCGCGGGAACGCCAGGAGGTCGCCGCCGTGGACCACTCCGAGGGCGCTTTTGAGGGCACGGTTGAGGCCACCGGGGCAGAGAACGAGGACGGAGCCGCCCGGGCAGTCGAGGAGGGGGGCGGGACCGGCGACGGGGGATCCACCGACGCCGGGCAGGCGAATGACGACGCACCCGACAGCGCCACGCGACCCGACGATGATGGACCCGACGATCGTGGACCCGCGGATACCGCGGTGGCCGAGGCCGACGAGACCGAAGCCAGGGCCGACGAACCGGGCAATCAGCAGTCGGGACTCGGGGACTTCGTGTAACTACATCCGGACGGCGATATCAATACCCCCACAATTGCCGATTCGCGAACGGGGGTGCCGGTTCCCGACCTCCGGCTAGTCACCGCTCGGCGCGGCCGGCTCGGGAACCCGCCCACGGGCGAGCGCCCAGACGGCCCAACCCAGAGCGGCCGCCGCCAGGAGTGTGGCCGCATGGGAAGCCACCGGGTCGATGCCGAAGAGCTGGCGACTCAACACCATGTCGAAAAAAGCCGCGAGCGCGCCGACCCCACCGGCGTAGCCCACAGCCCGGGGTGCGGGAGGCTCCGTGTGGACCAGGACCCACACGGCGAGCGCGACGAACCCGCCGAACAGGGCGTAGGATGCCCCGTAGTAGACGACCTGGTAGCGCGGGTAGAATGGGACGAGGCCGGTACTGCCGAAGACTGCACCGAGGGCGACGAGACACCCTATCGACGCGAGGAATCCCCGGAGACGGCTCCGGTTCGGGACCGGGTTCGCCAGGAGGGTCGCCGCCACCAGGAGGCCGAAGATGGCCGCTGCGGTGGTGAAGTGGGTGACCATCACGACGGGGTTGAATCCCCGGGGGAAGACACCGCCGGCCGTCGTCGTAACGGCGCCGAGGCCGACCTGGATGGGGAGCAGCAGGATGGCACCGGTAACCGCCCAGGACACGCGGCGATCGGTCTGCCACCGCCAGGCCCCGTAGAGTGTGCCCAGCAGGAGGAACCCGACGACCATCGCGACGAGGCGGTGGCTCCACTCGAAAAAGCTCGCCCAGTTCGCGGGAAAGAGGCCAAAGACGGCACCGTCACAGAGCGGCCAGTTGGCGCCACAACTCAGGCCGCCGCCGGTCGCTCCGGTATACAGGCCGAGGAGGACCAGCAGGTAGGTCAGCGCCGTGGTGACGACCGCGAGACGACGGAACCGCGCGTCCATGTCTCCGGCTGGGTACCCCGCGTATTTCAACCCGGCCATTCCGCGACGGTGGCCGGACCGCGACCAAAATCGGCGTTGGAGGCGACGTGGCCAATTTATATAGGTCTTATAAGTGGGCAGGCCACCGCCACTGATTCCCACGGCCTGCGACCGCCCGTCCACATTTTATTAGGTCACCGGACGCATCCGTAGCGTACGATGGGTCTGGACGAAGACGCGCTCGAATACCACCGGGAAGAGCCGCCCGGGAAGATCGAGATCTCGACGACGAAACCGACGAACACGCAACGGGACCTGAGCCTCGCCTACAGCCCGGGCGTGGCGGCTCCCTGTAACAAAATCGACGAGGATCCGGATCGCGCCTACCAGTACACGGCGAAGGGGAATCTGGTGGGGGTCGTCTCGAACGGCAGTGCCGTCCTCGGCCTGGGAGACATCGGTCCGACGGCGTCGAAACCGGTAATGGAAGGGAAGGGCGTCCTCTTCAAGCGATTCGCGGACATCGACGTCTTCGACATCGAACTCGACCACGACGACCCGGCGGACATGATCACCTCGATCAGTGCGATGGAGCCCACCTTCGGCGGGATCAACCTCGAGGACATCAAGGCACCGGAGTGCTTCGAGATCGAGGAGACCCTGCGGGAGCGGATGGACGTCCCGGTCTTCCACGACGACCAGCACGGGACCGCCATCATCTCCGGGGCGGCCCTCTACAACGCGGTCGACCTCGTCGACAAGGACCTCGATGACGTGGAGATCGTGTTCTCCGGGGCGGGGGCGAGTGCCATCGCCTGTGCCAGGTTCTACGTCTCGCTGGGCGCCAGCGAGGAGAACATCACGATGTGTGACTCGAGTGGCATCATCACCGCCGATCGCGCGGCCGCCGGCGACGTCAACGAGTTCAAACAGGAGTTCGCCCGCGACGTCCCGGGTGGCGATCTCGCGGACGCGATGGCCCAGGCGGACGTGTTCGTCGGGCTCTCTGTCGGCGGCCTCGTCGACCAGGACATGGTCCGGTCGATGGCCGACGACCCGATCGTCTTCGCGATGGCCAACCCCGAACCGGAGATCGACTATCACGACGCGAAGGAGGCCCGCGACGACACCGTCATTGTCGCGACTGGTCGATCGGACTTCCCGAACCAGGTGAACAACGTCCTGGGGTTCCCGTTCATCTTCCGTGGGGCACTGGACGCACGTGCCACGGAGATCAACGAGGACATGAAGGTCGCTGCCGCCCGGGCCCTGGCGTCGCTCGCACGTGAGGACGTTCCCGACGCCGTCCTCAAGGCCTACGGGGACGAACCCCTGCAGTTCGGGCCCGAGTACATCATTCCGAAGCCGCTGGACCCCCGCGTGCTCTTCGAGGTCGCACCGGGGGTGGCCCAGGCGGCGATGGACTCGGGCTGTGCCCGAATCGACCTCGAACTTGAGCCCTACACCGAGCGCCTGGAGGCCCGCCTCGGGAAGTCCAGAGAGATGATGCGCGTGGTCCTGAACAAGGCAAAGAGCGATCCACAGCGGGTCGTCCTCGCCGAGGGGGACGACGAGAAGATGATCCGGGCGGCCTACCAGCTCGTCGACCAGGGTATCGGCCACCCCATCCTGATCGGCGATCAGGTGGAAATCTGGGAGACGATGGATCGGCTCGGGCTCAACTTCGAGCCCGAGATCGTCGACCCGGAGGAGGCGAACCTGTCGCCCTACGCGGACCGTCTCGCCGATCTCAGACAGCGCAAGGGGACCACCAGGCGGGAGGCCGAGGAACTGATTCACGACGGGAACTACCTGGGGTCGGTCATGGTCGAGATGGGCGACGCGGACGCGATGCTGACTGGGCTCATGCACCACTATCCGTCGGCGCTCCGGCCGCCTCTGCAGGTCATCGGGACCGCACCTGACGCCAACTACGCGGCCGGCGTCTACATGCTCACGTTCCAGAATCGGGTCCTGTTCTGTGTCGACGGCACGGTCAACCAGGATCCCGACGAGGACGTCATCGAGGAGATCACCCGGCACACCGCGGCCCTGGCCCGCGAGTTCAACGTCGAGCCGCGGGTCGCCCTGCTCTCGTACTCCGACTTTGGCAGCGTCGACAATGAGGGTACCCGCAAGGTCCGCGAGGCCGCTCGCCGCCTCCGGGAGGACCCGACCGTCGACTTTCCCGTCGACGGCGAGATGCAGGCGGACACGGCCGTCGTCGAGGAGATGCTCAACGAGACCTACGAGTTCAGCGACCTCGACGCGCCCGCGAACGTGCTGGTCTTCCCCAACCTGGAGGCCGGCAACATCGGGTACAAACTCCTCCAGCGCCTCGGCGGCGCCGACGCCACCGGGCCGATGCTCGTCGGGATGGACAAGCCGGTCCACGTCCTCCAGCGCGGGGACGAGGTCAAGGACATCGTGAACCTCGCCGGGGTGGCCGTCGTCGACGCACAGGAGGACTGACCGGTTGGCACCCGGCTCTCAGGCCCTCGGGAGAGGTGGTGAACGCGAGGTGGGCAGGGAGCCGTTCGCAATCGTGATTACCGGACGCCTAGTCGCTGGCACCGCGGTCTGATCGGGACGGCGGGGGAATGGCGTCCCCCCCGTCGGGAGCCTCGGGCAGGACGCATCGGTCGGGTTCGCGGTTGACGTGGTCGTACCGTTCGGGGTCGTTGGCGAGGGGGTGTGCGGGATTTCGATCGCTGGCGAGGCGAGCGGCACGGACCGTCTCGAACCCCCGGAGCCTGGTCCTGATCCCCCGCCAGTGCAGGCCCGTGGCCCGGGGAACGGAGACCCGGTGGGGCGAATCGAAGCGGGTGCTCCTGGCGCCGAGGATCGCGGCGTTGACGTTACACGCGAGGTCGTCGTGGTCGACGAGCAGGCCGACCCGGGCATCGCCCGGGCACCGGTGGGCGAGAACGTCGAGCCCCAGGTGCAGCGCGCGGTACTCGGCGACGTTATTGTCGGGAGCCTCGTTCGGCACGGCGAGGCGGGCGACCCGCTCGCCGTCGCGGGTCTCGATGACGACCCCGAGTCCCCCACCCGAGTCCTTGTAGGAACCGTCGGTAGCGAGGTAGAAGTCCCGGTGGTGGGTATTGGGTGGGTGGGCGATATGCGGGGTCGGAGACTCGTCGAACAGGTCCCGAAGCGACGGCCGGCCATACGCGGCCATAAGCAGGTTTGAGGCTGCCGCCATTTATACGTATTGACCGGATCGGGGTGTGAGAAGCGGAAACGGGTGCTGACAGGCCGGGAGGAACGACGCGCGACCAGGGCTCCGGCCCATCCAGCCTCCGGTGCCACCGGGGGTTCCGGACCATCCAGCTTCCGGTGCCACCGGGGGTTCCGGACCATCCAGCCTCCGGTGCCACCGGGGGCCCCGGATCAGCAGGGCAGGGCCATCCAATGGTCCGCACCAGTCCTCCGGTCCAATTTCCTGCAGGCGAGCCGTTACCGCCCGCGGGGACCCGTCGAGAAACGCGGCCCACGACCGGGGTCGGTCCCCTCCGAACCGACCGGCCCAGTGCTCAGTTGACCTGGTGGGGCCGGCCGACGACGAGTGCGACCACGTTGAGTACGACGAGAACCAGGAAGGCCTGCAGGGCGGTCGAGGACTCGAGTCCGGTCGCGAGGAGGGGGATGTGGAGGAACGGGAGGCCCACGGCGGCCCAGAAGCCCAGCCGCCTGACGCTACGGTAGAGGCCACGGAATACGGTGCGCTCCGCCTGGTCCGGGAGGACGGTGCGTGGGTCGGAGAGGGAGGAGTTTGACATCGGGGATAGTCCTTCGTTGAGTACGACCAGAACCCACAGGATCATATACCCGTGACAGCCTTCGATTGCGTTCGTCTCGTTTCGCACGATTAACGCTCAGACCGGACGTTTCATCGAGACATCTGACATTCCGAGACGTTTTATCTCGCCCGCTCAGGCCGTAAGTCCGGTCCGTTGACCCGAGTGCCCAGACTGGGTGAGACCGGGTTCGGCGAGGGGCTGTCGACGACCGAGCGCCCCTGGTCTGGAATCGGCCGGCGGAGTGACCCGGGCTCCCGACCAGCTATGATCTGAATCCACATGGGGGAGTCCCCGACCCGTCTGATCCTGACCGACCAGGCGGAGAGCCAGGTCGTGGCAGTGCTCGGGATGACAGACGGTTCGACCGTCCGCGCCAGCGGGGGGGATTGCGGAGTCGGCCGGTAGCGGTCGAAACGGCGCCTATCTCGGGTCCCCACCGGAGGACAGTCGTGTGCCGAGGGCACAGTATTGCCTGGAAGATGCAAAATCGTTAAAAGGGGTCGGGTCCAACCGGGTAACAGAATGAGCGACGCAGACGAACTCGAAGAGATCCGGCAGCAGAAGATCGAATCAATCAAAGACGATGAGAGCGGCGGCGAATCCGGCGGCTCGGCGGGGGCACCGGACGAGCCGATCCACATTTCGGGTCCAGACCACCTCCAGGAGGTCGCTGACTCGTACGGCGTCGTCCTGGTCGACTTCTACGCTGACTGGTGTGGACCATGCAAGATGATCGAGCCGGTGGTCGCGGCCCTCGCCGAAGAGACCGAGGCCGCCGTCGCGAAGGTCGACGTCGACGCCCTCCAGCAACTCGCCGCCCAGTACCAGGTTCAGGGCGTTCCTACCCTGATGCTGTTCAGCGACGGCGAGATGGTCGAACGGATGACCGGGGCCCGCCAGCGGCCCCAGCTCGAACAGCTCATCGAGCAGTACAGCTAGGACCCAGGGCGCGATCCCGACCGAATCGCTGATCACCGCCGCCGATCAGTGTCGCCATTCCCCCGCGACGCCGCTCTTTCACTGGATTCATTCCCGAGGGGTTCCTCTCTCCACCGATGGCAGACGACATCGACAGCGAACGGGTCCGGAACTGGCTGGACGAGGAACTGATCACTGGCGTCGAGCACGTTCCGGACGAGGAAGCCGCGTTCAATCTGGCCGTCGAGATGTCGAACCTCGTCGTGCACGTGGTCAGGCGGAGCCCCGAGGGTCCGCTGGTCGTCGGCCAGCAGATCGAGTACGGCCCGGACATCAGGGACCGGATCGCTGGGATGGAGCCGGCCGATCGGAACGAACTCGTCGCCCGGCTTCGCGAGACGCTGACTGCAGCGTCGGTGGTCTACGGGTTCCACGACGAACGGGGTGCGAACGTCCAGTTCGGCGACGTCCACCGCGTCCTCCTCGAACGACGCGTCTATCCGGGTTCGATTACTCGACAGTCGGTGATGGACGCCGTCGTCGACGTCTGGAAGCTGCTCCGGTACCTCGACGACATCCCCGCGCTCCTCGACGCGGTCGAGAGCTGATGGACCACGGTCAGAGCCCAGCGGTCGACCTCGGAGTGACACCAGCCTGGTCCCGGCCACCGGCCGAACGGTTTTCACCGGTGGGGGACTATGTGACCGTATGACAGGCGTCGAAGACATGGAGGCCGACGTTCCGGTGGACTCCCTCGATCCGGAGGATCTCCGCGGACGCATCACTGCGGGCGACCAAGTCACGATCCTCGACGTACGCGCACCCGGCGAGTACGAGGAGTGGCACATCGAGGGCGAGACCGTGACCATCGCGAACGTGCCGTACTATCGGTTCGTCGACGCCGGCGTCGAGGAACTGCTGGATTCCGTCCCGAGCGGCGATCCGCTGGTGGTCGTGTGTGCCGAGGGGGGAGCCAGCGACTACGTCGCAGGCCTCCTGGAGGAGGCCGGCAGCGACGCGGTCAACCTCGCCGGCGGGATGAACGCGTGGGCCCGCATTCTCGAGGTCGTCGCGGTCTCGCGGGCACCCGGACCGGCGACGGTCGTTCAGATTCAGCGACCCTCGAGTGGCTGTCTCTCGTACCTCCTCGTCGACGGGACCGAGGCGGCCATCGTCGATCCGCTCCGTGCGTTCACCGACCAGTACGTCGACCTCGCCGCCGAGTACGGCGCCACCATCGAGACGGTCCTGGACACGCACGTCCACGCCGACCACGTCAGCGGTCTTCGGGACCTGTCAGCGGCGGCCGGCGCGACCGCCTACCTCCCGGCACCCTCCTTCGACCGGGGCGTCGAGTTCGACGCTCCCGTCGAAGCGATCGCCCATGGCGACGTCGTCGCGGTCGGGGACGCGTCCCTGGAGGCCGTCCACACGCCGGGACACACGTCAGGGATGACGTCCTACCTCGTGGATGACGGCGTCCTGTGTACCGGCGACGGCCTGTTCGTCGAGAGCGTCGCCCGTCCGGACCTCGAGGAGGGGGCCGAGGGCGCTCCGGCAGCCGCGGGCCGACTCTACGACACACTCCAGGAGATTCTGACTCTCCCGCCCGATACGCTCGTGGCCCCGGGCCACTTCAGCGACGCGGCGACCCAGGCCGAGGACGGGACCTACACCGCGATCCTCGGAGAGGTGCGGGAGACGATGTCGGTCCTCGAGCGCAATCGTGAGGAGTTCGTCGAGTTCATTCTCTCGGACATGCCGCCCCGGCCGTCGAACTACGAGGAGATCATCGCCATCAACCTCGGCCAGCGCCAGAGCGACGACGAGGAGGCCTTCGAACTCGAACTCGGTCCCAACAACTGTGCGGCCAGCCAGGAGGCACTCACCAGTGATTGACGCGGGTGGTCCTCGAGGGACTGACGGGGATCAGATGAGTAACTGAATTTCGGCGTCCCCCATCTCGGCGAGGGCTGCGGCAGCGCCGACACCCGTCGTCACACCCTCGTAAAAGGCCTCTTCATCGTAGTCCATCAGGTCTGCGGTCATCTGGCAGGCCTGGAGTTCGACGCCCAGGTCGAGGCTAAGTTCGATGAGTTCCTCAATCGATGCAGTGCCGTTTTCCTCGATGCGCTTGCCCATCATTCGGGTTGCCATGGCGTCCATGCCGGGAATTGCGGCCACGAGATTGGGGACTCCCATCGACGGGTTCCCCACAGCAGAGAGCTTGAGATTCCTGGATTTTTCCTCGTGGAGGATGTCCAGTCCCCAGAACGTGTGGAAGACCGTAACGTCCCAGTCAAATGCCGCCGCCGTGCTCGCGAGGATGAGGGGCGGATAGGCCATGTCCAGTGACCCCTTCGTCGCGATCATGACCATCTTCTTGGCTTCCTCGTCCTCATCCGTGGCGACCGCAGCGAGTTCCGATTCGAGTTCCTCGACGCGAGCCTGGAGCGCGGCGAGATCCACGTCCGCCGCCTGCGGCGGTGTGTCGGTACTCATCGATCATTCCACACGACGGACGTCGTGCTCGTAGACGGTTTCGTCGCCGTCCTCGACTTCACGCTGATCGAGCAATTCGACATCACTCGACGAGTTCGCCCAGCCCGCGATGTCGCTCATGCTCCCCCTGTCGGTTGCCAGTACCCGGAGCACGTCGCCGGCTTCGAGCTCGTCGACCGCCTGTTTGGTCTTCACTACTGGCATCGGGCAGGATTGCCCCTTTACGTCGAGTGTCTCCGTGACGTCGTGTTCTATACTCATGTTGGATTCACCTGGCATCTCGAGGACCTGTGTTACCAGGCCACAGTAATTGTCCTATATAGGCAATATTACAAAAAGCTGACGCCGGTGTGTGCCCGACAGACTGGGTAGCCAGCTGACAGGTGATCGGTCTACTGCACCCTCACCAAACCGGTTTGTGCCGGCAGCGGCTCGTCGTGCTGGCCGGGCCTTGGCGGTGTCCGCTCTGGGCGACGGCTGCCAGGTAGCGGGTGGGAACCGCCAGGTATCCGAAGCTTGAGAGACCCCATGCTGTCCAGAGCTGACGCAGCTGCAGGCTGTCCTGGAAGAGGGATGGCACCAGGTGCGTCGAGTCGAGGGTGCTACCCCTCATCGTGAGACGGGTGTAATGTGCAAAAATGGGAATTAACTGCAAAGCTTAAGTGCTGGCGGGTCGACCCCCCATTATCCGCGCACAGGTGGTCACAATCACCAATTTTGGCTTCGTAATCGACAACAGGAAATGTATCGGCTGCCACGCCTGCACGGTCGCCTGCAAGACGGAGCACGACGACCCGATCGGCGTGAACAAGACCTGGGTCAAGTACATCGAGAAGGGCGAGTTCCCCGACACCAACCGGAACTTCTCGGTGATGCGGTGCAACCACTGCGACGACTCCCCCTGCACGGACGTCTGCCCCGTGACCGCTCTCTGGGAGCGGGAGGACGGCATCGTCGACTTCGATTCCAATCGCTGCATCGGCTGCAAGGCCTGTATGCAGGGATGTCCGTACGACGCACTGTACATCGACCCGGAAACCTCCACGGCCGCGAAGTGCAACTACTGCTCCCACCGGGTCGACTCCGGGCGGGAACCAGCCTGCGTCACGGTCTGCCCGGAGGACGCTATCATCCCTGGCGACCTTGAGAACCCCGACACCGAAATCTCGGAGACCATCGCCAACCAGGAGGTCCAGGCACGGAAGGTCGAGAAAGGCACCGACCCGACGCTGTTCTACGTCGACGGCGACGAGGGCAGCATCACCCCCGGGACGACGGCGCGGGAGGAGCACTACATGTGGTCCGACGCCCCCAATCAGGTCGAGACCCACGGCGCCGCGCGGGAGGACTTCGACATCCAGCGGGCCGCCCAGTCCCTGGCCGAGTCCGACGTCGACCTCGGCGGTGGAGGCGGTGACGAGGGGAGTGTCCGCGCCGACGGTGGCTGTGGCTGTGGCGGGGACTGTGGGTGTCGCGGTGACAGCGAGGTCGCCGCCGACGGCGGATCGGTGACCAACGCATCCGGCGTGTCGGCCACGACGGCCGCGACGACACCCACCTCCGATCGCCGGTCCGACGACGATGACAGGGGCCGGACTGAGCGGGCGTACGAACTCCTCCACGAGGAAGCACGCCGCGTCTACGACATCGGCGAGAACCACTACACGTCCTGGGGTTGGGAGGTCTACTCCTACACCTGGACGAAGTCGATCTCCGCGGGGGTCTTCATGCTCCCGGCCCTCTTTGCCCTGTTCGGGTTGGCCGAGGTCACGCCGGCGACCGTCGGGGTCGCTGCGGCCGCCAGCCTGACCTTCCTCGGGATCACCACGGTGCTGCTGGTCCTCGATCTCGAGCAGCCGATGCGGTTCCACTGGGTTCTCTTGCGACCGAACTGGAACTCGTGGCTCGTGAAGGGCGGGTACATCCTGACCATGGCCGGCGGGTTCTTGACGCTCGTCGCCGCGGGCTGGCTCCTCGGGTTTGGCAACCTGGTGACCCACCCGCTCGTTCTCGGCGTCGGGGCGGTGCTCGCGGCCGCCACCGCGGTCTACACCGCCTTCCTCTTCAGCCAGTCGAAGGGGCGGGACCTCTGGCAGAGTCCCGCGATGCCGCTGCACATGTTCACCCAGGCGGTCGTCGCCGGGGCCGCGGCAACCAGCCTCCTCGGGTTCGTGGGCGTCGCCGGCTTCGGCGACCTCCTCGGCCTCTCGCGGTTGGCCCTCGGGGCGGGCCTGGTCGTCCACCTCGCCATCGTCGCCTCGGAAATCTTCACGCCCCACCAGACCGAGGACGCCGAGGAGGCCGCCGCGCGGATCACGCGCGGCCGGTTCCGCCAGGCCTTCTGGCTCGGCGGGATGCTGATCGGGATCGCGCTCCCGCTCCTCGCCATCGCGGTCAGCGGGGCACCGGCGGCCGTCGCCGCCGGCGGCCTCCTCGCCCTCGCCGGCCTCTTCGCCTTCGAGTACTGCTGGATCACCGCACCGCAGACCATCTCACTCGCCTGACCATGGGACACGGATACGACCTCAGCCGGATCGAGAAAGTCGCAGAACGACTCGGCGTCCTGACCGACCGCTCGGACGGGACGGCGAAGCAACGCCAGCGCCGCGGCGTCGACGGGGTGGACCCGATCTCCGCCCCCGGCCACCTCGGCAGCTACCCCGACCCCGACCAGTGGGACAGCTGGACGGAGTACGACACCGACGGCGTCCCGACGGACTACTCGCTCGTCCCGACGGCGTGCTTCAACTGCGAGGCCGGCTGTGGCCTCCTCACCTACATCGACAGGGAGACCGGCGAGATCGAGAAGATCGAGGGCAACCCCGAACACCCCGGCTCGCGGGGGCGCAACTGTGCGAAGGGCCCCGCGACCGTCAACCAGATCAACGACCCACAGCGGATCGAATACCCCCTCAAGCGGGACGGCCCCCGCGGCAGCGGTCAGTGGACCAGGGTCTCCTGGGAGGATGCCCTCGAGGACATCGCCGGCGAGATGCGCGAGACCATTGTCGACGGCCGCGAGAACGAGATCACCTACCACGTCGGCCGGCCGGGGCACGAGGATTACATGGACCGGGTCATCAACGCCTGGGGCCTGGACGGCCACAACTCCCACACGAACATTTGCAGCGCTGGCGCGCGGGCGGGCTATGCCTTCTGGCACAAGAACGACCGCCCCAGCGCCGACTTCGCGAACGCCGAGTTCATCCTCCTCCTCTCGGCCCACCTCGAATCGGGCCACTACTTCAACCCCCACGCCCAGCGCATCATGGAGGGGATGCAGGAGGGCGGCCAGCTCGCGGCCATGGACCCGCGCCTCTCCAACACCGCGGCGATGTCGGACTTCTGGCTGCCGACCCAGCCCGGCAGCGAGGCAGCGGTCCTGCTCTCGATGGCGAACGTCATTCTCGAGGAGGACCTCCACGACGCCGAGTTCGTCCGCAACTGGACCAACTGGCAGCAGTTCCTCGACGCCGAATTCCCGGAGCGCCAGCGGAGCTTCGGGACCTACGTCGACACCCTCCGGGAGGTCTACGCCGACTTCACACCCGAGTACGCCGCCCGGGAGAGCGGCGTCGAAGCTGATACGATCACCACGGTCGCCCGGAAGATCGGGCTCGCAGGGGACCGCTTTGCCAGCCACATCTGGCGCTCGGCGGCCTCCGGCAACGACGGGGGCTGGCAAGTCTCGCGGACGCTCCACTTCCTGTCGGTGCTGACCGGCAGCGTCGGGACGAAGGGCGGCACCGCCCCGAACGCCTGGCACGCCTACGACCCGCACCTGCCGAAGGAACCGCCTCGCCAGAAGCTCTGGGACGAACTCCAGCTGCCCCGCGAGTGGCCCTTCGCCCACTACGAGATGAGTCAGCTCCTCCCGTACTTCCTGAAAGAGGATCGTGGCAAGCTCTCGGTGTACTTCACGCGGGTGTTCAACCCGGTCTACACCTACCCCGATGGCTTCTCCTGGATCGAGGCGCTCTCGGACGAGGAGAGGGTCGGCATGCACGTCGCGCTCACGCCGACCTGGAACGAGACTGCTTACTTCGCGGACTATGTCCTCCCGATGGGCCACTCCCCCGAGCGCCACGACATCCAGAGCCAGGAGACCCACGCCGGCACCTGGGTGACCTACCGCCAGCCCGTCCTCCGGGAGTACGCCGAGCGCGAGGGCGAGGACGTCGAGTTCACCTACGAGGCTAACCCGGGCGAGGTCTGGGAGGAAGACGAGTTCTGGATCGAACTCTCCTGGCGCGTCGACGAGGACGGCGAACTCGGCATCCGCGAGCACTTCGAGTCGCCCTACCGCGACGGCGAAGACAGTGAGGAGACGGGCGACTTCGACGGCGAGGAGGCGGGCGACTCCGGTGACGGGGACCCGGCAAGTCCCACCAGCGAAGCGGCGACCGACGACGACGGGACGCCGCCGAAGATGACCATCGACGAGTACTACCGGTACGTCTTCGAGCAGGAGGACAGCCTGGTCGAGGCAGCCGGGGCAAAGGGGATGGAGCCCCTCGAGTACATGAAACACCACGGTGCCTTCGAGGCCTCGGTGAACGATTACGAACTCCACGAGGAGCCACTCGACGAGTCCATCCTCGAGGAGGAGGACGTCCACGTCGACGAGTACGGCACCATCCGCCGGGGCACGGCCCCCGATCTGGTCTCGAAGTCCGACGGCTCCGAGGTGCTCGGCGTGATGGTCGACGGCGAGCCAAAGCGGGGCTTCCCGACGCCGACCGGCAAACAGGAGTTCTACTCGAAGACGGTCGCGGAGTGGGGTTGGGACGACCTCGAGTACACCATTCCCCACTACCTCAAGTCCCACGTCCACCCCGATAACATCGACTACGAGGCCGGCGAGATGGTGCTCGTGCCGACCTTCCGGCTGCCGACGGCGATCCACTCCCGCTCCTCGAACTCGAAGTGGCTCGAGGAGATCTCCCACAACAACCCCGTGTGGCTCCACACCAAGGACGCTGAGCGCCTCGGCCTCGAGACCGGCGACCTCTGCCGCGTGGAAACGGAGATCGGCTACTACGTCAACGAGGTCTGGGTGACGGAGTCGATCAAGCCCGGCATCGCGGCGATGAGCCACCACATGGGCCAGTGGAAGGTGGACCGGGAGGACAGCGAGCCGGAAAGCGCCTCGGAAGGGCGAGCGACCGACGGTCGCGAGAAAGACGAGGGCGACATCCAGGAGGGCGGTGACCCCTACGGAAAGGTCACTGTCGACCTCGACAACGACAACAGCCAGTGGGGCATGCGCCAGGTGGAAGGCATCAGTCCCTTCGAGAGCGAGGACCCAGACAGTGAGCGTGTCTGGTGGTCCGACGGGGGCGTCGCCCAGAACCTCACTCACGCCCCCCACCCCGATCCTATCTCGGGGATGCACTGCTGGCACCAGAAGGTGACCGTGAAACCGGCGGAGGCCGAGGACTACTACGGTGACGTCTACGTCGACACCGAGCGGTCCTTCGAGGTCTACCGCGAGTGGCTCGACAAGACCAAGCCCGCGCCGGGTCCCGAGGGGCTCCGGCGTCCGAAGTGGCTCAAGCGCCCAATCGCCCCCGACAGGGACACGGCTGCCTGGGACATCGATGGCCCGATCGGCCGCCACGAACGGTGGGATCCGGACGCGCTCTCGACGACGACCGACGACTCCAGGGCCGCTGGGGACGACGACTGACCTGGATGGACACCTCCCCTGCGACCGAAGCCGGCGAGGCCGTCCAACGTCGCCTCGCGGCCGCCGACATCGGCGAGTCAGTACTGGGCCGCGGGCTGGCCGAAGTCGACGCCATCGGTCCAATCCGGGTCGAGAGTGGCACGGCCGAGATCCCGGTGACGGTCCCCGTTCCGTCCCAGGAGGCCCGCGGACTCCTCGCCCGCGAAATCGAGAGCGCAGTCGCGCCCGTCGACACCGTCGAGGCCGTCGACGTCCGCTTCGAGCCAGCCGTCCCCGACCCCGGTGAGCGCGTCGCCCTCGTCCCGGACGTGACGCACGTGGTCGCCGTCGGCTCCGGCAAGGGCGGCGTCGGCAAGTCGACCCTCGCGTCGAACCTCGCCGTCGGTCTGGCCGACGCCGGCGCCGAGGTGGGCCTCCTCGACGCCGACGTCTACGGCCCGAACGCCCCCCAGATGCTCGGGCTGGCGGACCGAACCCCCGGTGCCACCCAGGGTGACGAGATTGTTCCGCGCGAGGCCCACGGCGTGAAGACGATGAGCATCGGCTTCATCGCCGGCGAGGAGGACCCGGTCATCTGGCGGGGCCCGCTCGTCGACGAGTTCATCACGCAACTGTTCGGCGACGTCGCCTGGGGCGATCTCGACTACCTCGTCGTCGACCTTCCGCCGGGCACCGGCGACGCCCAGCTCTCGTTGGTCCAGCACGTCCCCGTGACCGGCGCGGTCGTCGTTACCACGCCCCAGGCCGTGGCCGTCGACGACGCGAGCCGTAGTCTCGAGGGCTTTTCCCGGTACGACGTGCCGATCCTGGGTATCGTCGAGAACATGGCCGGGTTCACGTGTCCCGACTGCGGGAGCACTCACGACGTCTTCGGTTCGGGTGGGGCGGCGGCGCTGGCCGGCGAGTTCGACGCGCCGGTGCTCGGCCAGGTGCCGATCGACCCCGGCGTGGGCCAACTCGAGGCCGAGGCGGATGCGCCGGATCCGCCCGGCGTCACGCTGCCCGGCATCGGTCGTCTACAGCTCCCCCGGACCCAGGACGAACGCGAACGACCGACGAGTACCGATCCGGTGGTCCGGCGGGAGGGGGCAGGCGAGACCCGGACTGCCGTCGAACTGGTCGTCACTCGAACGGCGGTCCGGGTGAACGAGGTCGCGGGCGCGGAGCCAGCCACGCAATCGGACGGGTCCTGAAACCGGGGGCGACGGAGGGGATCCCGACGACACCGTAATCGGCGCGTCCCTATTTGCGCCGACCTCCTGTGTGCACCCGGACCGGGCGATTCAGCTCGCATCACCTGTTGGTCGGTCCGACCTCTCCCCTCCCGCGTCTGGAGCAGGTCGGTCGCAACCGCTCTCCCGCCCTCACCGTTTCTGTGCCACGGTGGCGCGCACTCGTGTCGCCGGACCGATTTCGCATGCGCGCCAGGGACCGCCGGGGGAGGCAACAATTCGTAACTGCGGTCACGCCGGCCATTCCGTCTGACCGAACAGTCGCGACGCAGGCGGTCCTTCCTCGGGGGTCTTGGCGGCATCGGCGGGACACCGGTTCACGACCGAGCAGCAATCGACGTACTGGTGACACGCCGGGCGAGTCGGGATCGACCACGCCGACCCCGACCACGACGTTCAGTCCGAGGCCGACGACGTCTCCGACATCGACACCGACACCGACGCCCTCGCCGACCCCCACCACGCAGCTCGGGGACATTCCCACGCCCGATACCTCGACATCCGCCTCGGGGACGGAGAGGGACGGCCCAGGGTTCGGATTCGGTGCTGCAGTTGGCGGGCTGGGACCGGGTGGTGCCACCCTCGCCTCCCGGTATCTCCGGGGCGACCGCGAGTGACGAGCGAACAGGGTCGACAGTTTCTCACGGGAGGCGAGTTTTCTGCAGACACGAGGTGCAGCCTGGCGGTTCCTCAGGGCCATCGAGGTTCAGTCGAAAGACGCCGCCCGGCCGAGCAGCACAGTTTTTCGTGGCGGGAGCGTACGGCGGGCCATGCGAGATACGAACCGCGAGTGGGTCTTTGCCAAGCGTCCCGACGGAGAGCCGGACCTGGATTGTTTCGAACGCCACGAGCGCGACGTTCCGGAACCGGAACACGGTGAGCTACTCGTGGCGGTACGCTACCTCTCCGTCGACCCCTACATGCGGGGTCGAATGCGGGACGCTGCATCGTACGCCGAACCCTGGGACATTGGCGACGCGATGGAGGGGGCTGTCGTCGGCGACGTCCTCGCGAGCGAGAGCGATGCCTACGAGACCGGTGACCTCGTGACGGGCAACGGAACGTGGGCCGACTACAGCCTCCTCGACGCCCACAGCGTCACCCCGGTCGACCCGTCCCTCGCGGATCTCCCCGCCTACCTTGGCGTGCTGGGCATGCCCGGCAGGACGGCGTACTTCGGGCTGCTCGAGGTCGGCGAGCCCAGGCCCGGCGACACGGTCGTGGTGTCCGGTGCTGCCGGTGCCGTCGGATCCGTCGTCGGCCAGATTGCGGGACTGAATGGCTGTCGGGTCGTCGGGTTCGCGGGGTCGGAGGAGAAAGTCGCGTGGCTCACCGACGACCTCGGCTTCGACGCGGCGATCAACTACGAGGCCACCGACGACTGTCGGGGGGCAATCGACGACGTCGCGCCCGGCGGCGTCGACGTCTACTTCGACAACGTCGGCGGCCCGATCACCGATGCCGTCTTCACGAGGCTGAACATCGACGCACGGGTCGCCGTCTGCGGACAGATCGCCCACTACAACGACGAAGGGGTCCCGACAGGGCCACGGAAGCTCACGCAACTCATTGCATCACGGGCGACCCTCCGGGGATTTCTCGTCAGTGACTTCGCACCCCGATTCGGGCGAGCCACCGAGCAGCTCGGCACGTGGGTCGCCTCCGGCGACATCACGCATCGCGAGACGATCGTCGATGGGCTCGAAAACGCGCCAGACGCGTTCCTCGGGCTGTTCTCTGGCGAGAACATCGGCAAGCAGGTCGTCCGCGTTTCCGAGTAATGGGGCGCATGCCGCCGGGGTCACCGACCACCCCCAAGCTATCGGGATTGAGGGGGGTCGAGGGTGGTCACCTCGACGGAGTGACTGGCGAGCGAAAAACCCAGCCAGTGGCTGTTTCGCGCCGGGTCAGGCTACAGACCGCTGGGGGAGTCGTGTCTCCATCAAATATCTACCGCCAGTCCCAATAAACGATAATGAACAGTATAGTCCCATGATGCGGCCCTTCCCAATATCAAAAGCGGATAATTACACCATTGAACGGTTAGAACAACCCCTTCAGATTTTACCACACCAGGGTATTGGAGAGAGTGTGAATGAATGCTGAATACCAACTCGGTGCCAAGCAACTAGAGCGTAACGTCCTGGAAGCCGAACTCGATGAGGAGGAACTCTGGGAATGTGACCAGTATCAGCGACTCAATCGCCAAATTACGGCACTCGAAGACGCGCTCGCTGAGGGGACCACAGAGGTTGAAAGCGATGGCTCTGCGGGGATCGTGTTGGAAGCCAGCCGTTGAGACGAACTCCGGTATTGGACTGGGGGCGGGGCTGCTCACCGCCGTAAGACTCGCAGTTGGTAGCTCCCTCTGGTCGCCGTTTGCACCTCGGAGGCGCTGACTTCGCGCCTCCCGTCACTCACCTTCCGGGCCCTCATTCCTTCGCGTCGCTCATTCGCGAGGACCTCCGAAATTCGGGGGACCAGGTCGTCGACTCTCCCGTCATCTCCTCGGAGGTCCCACAGTGTTCCGAGTGGGACGCCTCTCCGGCCTGCCAGCACCTCCTCCCCTCCGGAATGGATCGGACGGCTACTCATAGGGCTCAACAGGCTTGGTGAAGCCATCAATAGGTGGTAAGATGCATCGCTTCTGGTAAATACAGGACGCGATTGTGCATAGTCCTGCGTTTCAGATGAGGTGCCATAGTACGAGGCGGGGGATCCTGCGGGCACTTCGAGTGGCTGGAGGCCGGTACGGACTGCGAACCGCAAGGGAATATGGGTCAATGGCAGCTGATAGTCTGGCTGCCCCTTTTCGCCGCTCGGGCAGCGAACTGGTCCTCGAGTGCGTATACGGGTCGGCTTGCGGGCGGCGGCTGCTTCGAGTGCCTCGATGCGGGCGGCTTTGGCCTCGAGTCGCCCGGAGAGGCCTTGGATGGCTACCAGAGCCACCTGGTCGGCATCGACACCAGCGACGAGCTTCGCGTCCGGGCCCAGACCGAACCGCTTCGTGGCACTCCTCCGCCATCGGTCCCGTGAGCGTGGCGTCCTCCTTGGCGGCGTCTCCCAGCGGGTGCCCGTCAGCGAATCGACGCCATCGTAGACCGCCTCTTCGGCGGCGGATTCGACGTCGGTCCTGGCGGCGCGGGTGCTGACCGTCCTCCAGGAGCCCCTTCCGCCGCGAGGGTCACTCCTGTCGAGGAACGCCCCGACGCCCGTGCGCTCGAGGGTGTCCTCGACAGGCCTCGCCGAGGGGACGACCTCGCATTTCGATTCACACGTCTTCTGAAAGTAGCGGTTACCGATCAGTAATTGTTGGTCACAGTGTTTGCTGCATACACTCCTGCATCCAGCAGCCATGGTTTGACAGCCTCTGGGGACATTGCAGCGGCCGTGCTGAATACACGCTGGATATCGGTCACCGATTACGGGGTGCTGTGGGCGTTATTCGGTCGGTCGAGACGTCCCCACGATCGAACGCTCTCCGGCGAGATTCGGATGAGTGGCCGAGTTTCGAGATCGTGTTCGGCGTACTGTTCGTACTTCTGCTCGAGAGCTGCAACCGCAGGGGAGTGTGATGCGTCGCTTGGAGTACAGTTGGTAGCTGTCCCTCGAACCTGTACCCATCCGAGTTGGGACCAGTCGTTCGAATAATGATCAACAAGTACTGTGACTTGCGGGTTCTCGGTGATGTCCCGGCTCCGGCGGAGGTCTTTCGGAGAGGCCCGCTGTGGTTTTTCGTCGATCGGTGTCACGACGTGCCCCTCTGAGAGTGTAAAGCATATGGGTACGACATGCGGGCGTGCCTCGGTATCGGCTGTGGCCAGCCGACCAACCCGCGCCGTCTCGACGTACTCTCGTTCCTCGTCCTGAAACATACCACCATTACTCTCGCCAGGGGAAAGAAGCCACCCTCTCATCATGAATCGACCCTCAATACCCAACGCGTACTTCGATTCGATCACCCGCTGAGAAGTTATCTCACCTACAGCGACCTGCCGCGATTGCAGTAACTCGATGTTGTCTGCGAGCGTGCTGAAGACGCAACGCGGGCCATGGTTAGACGCCAATAATTGGCGTTCTTGGACCCCCTGCAAGAACCGACGTGAAGACGGGTAAGGAGCTATCTCACTGATAGCCCCCAAGACAAACTTCACCCCCTGTATCGGTCACTGTGCTCTCTATCATCTGGTGGATAGACCGATTCAGTACCTGCAAGACACATCGCGCATAAGTAGCATGAAACTCCCTCGAATTATTCGAAGATTGAAATCAGTACCGTAGTATACGTCGTCAAATTCAGCAGATGGGTTCCAATAAACCGACGTCAATCGGAGGGCCTCGTTTCGATCCCCCATAAATGATCATCATAATAATCTCGTAGAGTGGGAATATAAGTTGGAGACAAGTGATCTCCGGACTTTTTTCGAGGAGAGATGCACCGAAGACGCATCCTCCTTACAGGGATAACTATTGCCGGGGCCCTTGCTGGGTGTGCGGGAGATGATGGTACTGGGGAAACCGATCAACCTGGGGGGAACGCCGAAACCACCCAAGCTGGGGGGCCCGACGAAACCACCCAAGCCGGTGGGGGCGGCGAAACCACCCTAGCCGGTGGGCCCGACGAAACCACTCAAGCCGGTGGGGGCGGCGAAACCACTCAAGCCGGTGGGGGCGGCGAAACCACCCAAGCCGGTGGGGGCGGCGAAACCACCCAAGCCGGTGGGGGCGGCGAAACCACTCAACCTGGTGATTCCACAACCGAGTTGACTGGCACTGAAACATATTCTGGGGAGTGGTCGGGTTCGATCGGCGGCCAATCCTATAGTGGCGAATGGCAATTCGAAGCGAACTTCGATGATGAACAGGTGGAGGGTCAGTTCTGGGGTGATGGGGAGGGCGATATAACGGGAACGGTTTCCGGTCGAGAGCTCAATGCCGAAGGAGGAGCCGCCTTCGGCACTGTCGAATGGTCGGGTGAGTTTTCTAACGACGGGCAAGAGATATCTGGTACCTGGGAACTCGCTGATGATGATATACCCAGTTCCGGTACGTGGAGTGGTTCTCCGGGTGAGTCAACAAATCAAGAAGAGTGAGAGAGGTCGCGGCCGCCGTCTCCGTCACTCGCACTCTGGCATTTCGCCAAGCAACAATACTGCCATCCTCCGATGATAGCGCCCCTCTACCATTAGGCTCGGACCTACTCGCCCTCGTCGCCGGGGCGAAATCGCACACGATCGGTTCTTCGAAATGATGGCTGCGTTCGGGATATGCCGTGACGAGGTCATGGAGATGCAGGCTCACGCCATCGTCGTCAATGAGGACGAACCAGAAGCGGTCGAGAGAGCCATCGAGGAAGCCATCGAGGGCGAGCCGACCTGAATAGTGGCTGACTAATGCTCTGCATACAGCACCAGATATCTGACTGAAACCAGGTAGGGTGCTTCCTCCCGGGCTGACTCGATGGAAACGCTGCTCCGCCATGAGAGCGTGAAACAAGCATGGGGCGCAAGAGACCGACCTGTATTCCGTGCCATAGAGCATGTCGTGCTGACTGGTCCGTGTCCGAGAGAAGCCGAGTCATGGGCGTGAGAGCCCGGCTGTCGCGGGCGCGGCAACCGGGAAAGCCCGAATAGGTGACTCTCTGCTTCACGCACTGGCGTCCCGAGGCACGAGATCGTCTACCCCGGGAGTGAGGATCACTTGTGTGAGCGCGGAGGCGAGGGAACTGAGGGGGGGCCAAGGTCGGCGGCCCTCAGTGGCTGGCCGTGGCCCTACGTGAGCGACTGCGTTGGCCAGCAAGCGACCGCACCGCAGGAAGATATCCACCGCAACTCAGCTGTGTGAGCAGCAGAGTCCGGGACCCCAGAACTATTTTATCGATACCGGTGGGTTGTTGAGGTAGCAGCGTTTTCGGGGGTGAATACAGATATGAATTCATCAGATCAGGAACCGGACATGCTGTTGTCATGCATCATGACTGTTATTAGCATGGGAAACCTACTGTCGGCAGATTCCAAAATCATGGAAAAGAACGTTGGCGGTATTGATCGCACAGGACGTATCGTCATCGGCGTCATTCTGGCTATCGCTGGCATAGCCGCAGTCGGTGGATTCTGGGATGTTGGGGCCGTTATCGGAGGCGTGGCACTGGTCGTTGGGGCCATTCTCCTTGTGACAGGATCCACTCAAAAGTGCCCCATCAATGATATGGCTGGAATCGACACCACCGAATGAAAGCAGGGGCCGAGAGAAAACTGCCTCACTCGAAGCTGCTGTCCACACAAACCCGTGACGGGTTGAACCCTGTATGTCCTTGATTACCCAAATTGGTCGCGTTCCAACTTCGTCTGGAACTTCCCTCTGATAGCTTCAACTGA
>JAZKTI010000098.1:0-8957 GCA_036625635.1 Haloarculaceae archaeon | reverse complement strand
CCTTCTCGTCCCGACCGGTCAACTGACGGAGTTCGTCGGGGTCGACGTCGACGACCGGCATCAGTGCACCACCTCCACGTCCCGCAGCAGGTCGAGGTCACAGAGCGTCCCGTGGACGTCCCGGATGTCCTCGAAGCCGTACATGAGCATCAGGAGGCGCTCGAGGCTGAGCCCCCAGGCCATGACGTCGGCCTCGACGCCGAGTGGCTCGGTCACCTCGTCCCGAAAGATGCCCGAGTTCCCAACTTCGACGAGGTCGCCCGTCTCCGGGTGGGTCCCGAACAGTTCGAAGCTGGGCTCCGTATAGGGGTTGTAGTGGGGCTTGAACTCGATGTCCTCGATGCCGAACTGGTCGTAGAACTCGGTGAAGGTGCCCATCAGGGCCCGCGCGGAGAGGTCCTCGGCCATGACCCAGCCCTCGATCTGGAAGAACTCGAGGAGGTGGGTCGGGTCCAGCGTGTCGTTCCGGTACACTTTCTCGACGCTGAAGTACCGCTGGGGCGGCTCGAGGTCGCCCACCTGGTGGCCCGAGAGGTACCGCATCGATAGCGAGGTGGTGTGGCCGCGGAGGTCCAGCCGCTTCGCGGTCTCGAGGTCCCAGGGGGAGTGGTAGCCCTCGCCATCGGGACCGACGCCGTCCCTGTGGGCCGACCGCACCCGGTCGACGATATCCGCCGGGAGGTCGCGGATCGCGCTCGGGTCCTCGAGGGCGAACTGGTCCCAGTGGGTGCGCGCGGGGTGATCCTGGGGCATGAACAGGCAGTCGTTGATCCAGAACTGCGCGTCGGCGTGGGGGCCGGCCATCTCCTGGAAGCCCATCCCGACGAGGACGTCCTTGACGCGGTTCGCGGTCTGCCGGAGGATGTGCTCCTTGCCGTGGGAGAGTGCCTCCGCGTCGGCCGCGACGTTGTACTCGCTGAACGCGACGTCCTGCCACTCCCCGGAAGCGAGCATGTCGGTCCTGAGGCGGTCGACGGACGCTGTCGCCTCGACGCCCTCCATCATCCTAGTGATCCCCTCGTCGGTGAGGGTGGCGGTGCGGACCGTCTCCTCGCCAATCTCGACGAGGCCGCGGCGCTCGAGTTGGTCGAGCACGTGTGGGTCCACGTCCGGTTCGACGCCGCTCCCCGCCCGGTCGGCGAGTGCCTCGAGGGCGAGTTGTTCGGGGTCGGCCGCCGCGTCGGCCGCCGGATCTGCGGTCACCTCGCCGGCGTCGATGTCGCCGTATCCCTTCCTGGCGAAGTTGGCGAGGGCGATGTCGACGGCCTCGTCCTCTAAGCCCGCTGCACCGAGTACTTCCCCGAGGGGGACGGGCTCCTCGTCCGAACCCGCGTCGAGGGCAGCCCCATACAGCCGGAGTTCCGGGAGGCTCGCGCGCACGTACGAGCGTCCCTCCTCGGTGAGGGTTCGGTGGACCTCGGTCTCCTCGGTGACCGCGAGCAGGCCCTCCTCCGCGAGGGCGAAGGCGGCACTGGTCGCCGCCGCCGGTTTCAGGTCTGTCTCGCTGGCGATGCTGTCGATGGAGCGATCCTCGGTCGCGCTGGCGGCTTCGAGGACCGCCACCTGTGCGGCTGGAAGCTTCATGGCGTTGTCGTTGGTGGATACCGGCGGGTCGGTCAGTTAACGGTTCTCACTCGCCAGTGTGAGCCGCCGCACCAGCGCGGCCAGCGAGCGACTCTCCCGCCCCCGCGAGCAGGTCGGCACGCGGCCGGTTTCGGTCCCCCCGGCGTGGTCGCCCGGCCGGACCGCACCCGTCCGGCTCACGCGCCGAAGAAGGTCGGCGATCAACGTCTTCCAGGGGCAGCACGTCCTGCGGATTCTGCGTGCGGTCCTCGCGATCGCCATCCTCAACGAGGTCGTCTCGGCGGCCATCCGCCGGACTGGCCGCTGACCGGTCCAGGGGGTCGTCTACCCCTCTCCAGGCCGGCGATGGGCCCAGATGCACGCCCCAATAGGTCTCTATATGCCTCTATTGATAGGGTAGCCGATGGGTGGTCACCGGAGAACACTGAGTAATCAGAACCCGCTATACACCTATTATAAACCCGTTTAATACTCACTCCCCCCTGTTTACTCGATGGCACAAGAGCCAGAGACGGTGTCAGAAATCGTATCGCGGCGCAAGTTCATTGCGGGCACGGGTGCGGCCGGGGCATTCGCGCTGGCCGGGTGTACCAGCGGCGACGGCGGCGATGGCAGCGACGGCAGCGATGGCAGCGACGGCAGCGACGGCAGCGATGGCGGCAGCGACGGCGGGGACATGGAACTCTCCGGAGACATCCGGATCTCGGGGAGTAGTACGGTCTTCCCGGTCGCCCAGGAGGTCAGCCGACTCTTCCAGGAACAACACGCCGAGGTCGGGTTCAATCTCACCCGTGACGGGAGCTCGGGCGGCTTCGAGAACGTCTTTATTCCCGGCGATTCCGACATCAACAACGCGAGCCGGCCGATCGGGGACGAGGAGGTCACGCGCTGCCAGGACAACGGCTTCGAGCCGGTGGAGTTCTTCATCGCACAGGACGCCCTGACCGTGGTCGTCAATAACGAGGCCGATTGGATCGACTCGATTTCCCTGGAGGACCTGGAGACGATCTGGTCGCCGGACACAAAGCCAGAAATGTGGAGCGACGTCAACGCCGACTGGCCCGACGAACCCTTCGATCTCTACGGGGCGGCGACGACCTCCGGGACCTTCGACTACTTCACCGAGGCTGTGATGGGTGAGGAAGGGAAAATCCGTGAGGACTTCGAGGGGACCGAAGAAGACGACCTCATCGCACAGGGCGTCAGCGGCAACGTTGCCGGGTTCGGCTACCTTCCCTTCGCCTATTACACGAACAATCCCGACTCGGTGAAAGCACTGGAAGTCAGCGACGGCGGCGACTCCGTCCCCCCGAGCCTCGAAGCTGCGAAAAGCGGGAACTACCCCCTTGCTCGTCCGCTGTTCTTCTACGCGAACCAGAACAAACTTCAGGAGAAGAACCACCTCCAGGAGTTCATCCGCTTCTACGCCAACGAGGCTGCCAAGGACTACATCGCCAACGAGATCGGCTACGTCCCGTCCAGTGACGAAATGGTCCAGGCCAACCTCGACAACCTCGAGGCGGGGAGCAACGGCGAGTACGTGTACGAACCGATATCGACGCGATAACGGGGACTATCCGCGGCACTGAGTCCTTGGATTGAGCGGCCACATCTCACCCGTATACAGTATGAGTAAGGAAGTAAACGACCCCGAAGCACTCCAACGACACGGATTCGTCGTCCGGAAAGAACGCCTCTACGGGTGGTTGATCACGCTCGCCGCCCTCGTCACGATCCTCGTGACCGTCGGGATCGTCCTGTCGCTCATTGGGCGGGCAGTCACCTTCTGGTCGGCGATCTCACCGATCGACTTCTTCACCGGGACGGACTGGAGCCCGATCATCAACAACGCCTACGGCGTGTTGCCGCTGGTCAGCGGGACGCTCCTCGTGACGATCTTTTCCGCAGTGATCGCCTTGCCGATCGGACTGGGGGCAGCCGTGTACCTGAGCGAGTACGCCAGCGACCGGGCCCGGTCGATCCTGAAGCCGGCCCTGGAGATCCTCGCTGGCGTACCGACCGTCATCTACGGCTACATGGCACTCGTCTACATCACCCCACTGTTCCAGGGACTGCTCCCAATCTCGATCCCACTCCTCCCCGCGTGGGTGCCGGTGTTACCAGAAGTGACGGCCACGATACCCTCACTGCGGACGTTCAACGTGCTGTCAGCAAGTATCGTCGTCGGTATCATGATCATTCCGATGGTTTCCTCGATCAGCGAGGACGCGCTGAGGTCCGTCCCCGATAGCCTCCGCGAAGGGGCCTACGGGTTGGGCTCGACGAAGTTCGACGTCTCGATGAAGATCGTCGTCCCGGCAGCCACCTCGGGGATCGTCGCCTCGTACGTACTCGCGATCTCCCGGGCGATCGGTGAGACGATGGCCGTCACGATGGCGATGGGAATGAGCCCGCAAATGCCGTACTTTCCGGACGTCTTGCGGAACCTCGCCGAGTCCAGCCAGACGATTACCGCCGCGATGGTCCAGATCGCCGGTGCGGACTCGCTGGGTGGCGTGACCTACGAGGCGATGTTCGCCCTCGGGTTGACCCTGTTTGGGATCACTCTCGCAATGAACCTCCTCGCCGAACTCGTCAGACGGCGGTTCCAGGAGGAATACTAACGTGGGTACCGACGCGGAACGCGAATCCGGCTTCGACACGGACGCCGGGTTACGATTCGCAGCGCTGAAAGGCAAGCTCTTCGCGGCCGTCCTCGCCGGATCGACGCTTGTCGGGATCGTCGCCTTACTCGTCCTGTTTGGCTATATCGCCAACGACGCGTTCCGGCCGACGACTGCATCCCTCCAGTGGTATCTCGTCTATTTCACCACCCTCGTCGGCCCGACGGCGGCGTTTACGCTGTACGCACGCCGCAATCCCGAGGTGCGAGCGGTCAACGCCAAATCCTACGCAGTCGTCTTCGGCGGACTCCTCATGGCCCTCATTACCTACGCCGTGTTGGATGCGGTCAGTCCCTACGATGTCGCCGTCTATGCCCTCGTTGGGGGAATTCCCCCGCTGATCGTTTACGCCTACGAAGGCATGACCGGTGACCGTACCTATACTGGTCCGGCCTATCCGGCCCTGGTCGTGCTCGGACTGGCGATCGCTGCCGTCCTCTACGGGGTCGTTCGCCCGCTCGTCGGGATCCTCGCGTCCTGGATCGTCTACTACACACTGGTCACGATCCCGATCGCTACGGGCCTCTCTGTCCTCGCGACTCGACGCCTCGGGTCTCGATCCGGTCGCCTCACCGCCGGCACCGTGGGTGGCGGGACAGTACTCGTCGCTGTCGGCGCGCTAGCACTCGGGTATGCTCCCGCCTTCCCGGTCGTCTTTGCCTCGCTCTTCGTCGCGCCGGTCGGCTACGTTGTCGTCGAGACGGTCCGCTCCAATCCCGAGGGGCGTGTCGGCCTCGCGGGCCCGTTCGTTCTCGTCGGGGGCGCGCTGCTCGGAGCGGCCATCGTCGGCCGCTTCGGCGTCCAGTCACCGGAGACGTTTCTTACGCCGACCCTTCTGGTAGAATCGTGGGACGGCCTGACCGCCAGCAATGCCGGCGTCTACCCACAGATCGTCGGCTCGATCGTCATCGTCGCCTTCATGATGGTCCTGGCGTTTCCGCTGGGTATCGGCGCGGCCATCTACCTCGAAGAGTACGCGCCGAACACGGGGCTCCGGGGACGACTCGCGACAATCCTCGAAGTCAACATCGCGAATCTGGCCGGCGTGCCGTCGGTCGTCTACGGCCTCTTGGGGCTCGCACTGTTCCGGAACACGCTCGGCTTCGGGACTGGCATCGTCGTGTCCGCGTCCGGAACCCTCGGCTTGCTCATCCTGCCGATCCTCGTCGTGTCGACTCAGGAGGCACTGCGGTCAGTGCCCGACGCCCGCCGAGAAGCCGCGTATGGGATGGGCGCGAGTCGCTGGCAGACGATCCGTACCGTCGTCCTTCCCGAGGCCATCCCGGGAACGCTCACGGGAACGATCCTCTCGCTGGCCCGGGCCATCGGCGAGACTGCACCGCTTGTCATCATCGCGGTGGCAACGACGACCTACACACCGCCGGATGGGTTGTTTTCGAGTGCGACCGCACTGCCGCTCCAGATATTCGCCGCTCGTAGCAGCGCTCTTCCGGAGTTCAGACACGGCGTCGTACCGGCCGCAGCAGTCGTCTTGCTGGTATTGATGCTCCTGATGAACGCCACGGCGATTCTGATCCGCAACCGGTACCAACGGAACGACTGATACTCATGAGTACTACCAACGGAAGCATGGCTGGCGACAGGGCCGGACCGATAGCGCCCGCGTCGACCATTGCCGAGTCGACGACGACAGAGACCATGGCTAGCGAGCCGGTAATCGACACACACAGTCTGCATGCCCCGAGGCTGCGGCCGAACGCTGTCGCCATCCGCCCACGGAACACGGGCGACAGGGAGAACTGCTAATGTCACAAGAGGATAGCCGACCCGTGACCCAGGCGCGACGCGAGGAGGATCAGCTCATCTCGATGGACCCCGGCCAGGGCAGCCTGTCCGTACAGGAATCCCGGACACGCGAAGCAACCGAGACGGTCATCGAGACGCACCATCTTGACGTCTTCTACGGAGAGACGCAGGCCATCGACGACGTGTCGATGGAGATACCCTCCAAGCGGGTGACGGCGATGATCGGGCCATCCGGCTGTGGAAAATCGACCTTCCTGCGGTCGATCAACCGCATGAACGACCTCATCGATATCGCGCGCGTCGAAGGGGAGATGTTCTTGGACGGCACGAACGTCTACGCGGCGGACGTCGACCCCGTGGCGTTGCGCCGGAAGATCGGAATGGTCTTCCAGCACCCAAACCCCTTCCCGAAGTCGATCTATGACAACGTCGCCTACGGGCTCCGGGTCCAGGGCAAGACCGACGACGTCGACCAGCAGGTCGAGGAGGCGCTGAAGGATGCCGCCCTCTGGGAGGAGGTGAATGACCAACTCGACAAGAGCGCGCTAGACTTATCAGGTGGTCAACAACAGCGCCTCTGTATTGCCCGCGCAATCGCGGTCGACCCGGAAGTCATCCTGATGGACGAACCCGCGAGCGCGCTCGACCCGATCGCGACCTCCAAGATCGAGGACCTCATCGCGGAACTGGCCACCGACTACACGGTGGTTATCGTCACCCACAACATGCAGCAGGCGGCCCGGATCTCGGACAAGACGGCCGTCTTCCTTACAGGTGGGGAACTGGTCGAGTACGACGATACCGAGACGATCTTCGAGAACCCCACCCACCAGCGCGTCGAGGATTACATCACGGGGAAGTTCGGCTAACCATGCCCCGCGCCGAGTTTCAGGAGCAACTCGAGGCGCTCCGGGCGGACGTGGTCGAGCTGAGCGAGGTGGTACTGAGCCGCTACGAGAGGGCGATCGAGACTATGGAGACCGGGGATTCGGCTCTCGCCGAGGAAGTCGTCATGGGTGACGACGAGATCAACCGACAGTACCTCGCCCTCGAGAGCGACTGCATCGACCTCTTCGCTCTCCAGCAACCCGTTGCGAGCGACCTCCGGTTCGTGGCGTCGTCGTTCAAGATCCTGACCGACCTCGAACGGATTGGGGACCTCGCCACCAATATCGCGGGCTACCGTGGACACACGGGGGCGGACCGGTACCCAATGGTCGACCTCCTGAAGCTGGGTGCGTTCGCTGGCGATATGCTCCGGGACGCGATGGCGGCCTACGAGGCGGCGGATCCGGTGGCCTGTCGGCGGACGGCAGCCCGAGACGAGGAGTTCGACGAGCAGTGTGCTGCGGCTGCGGAAGCCGTGGTCACCGGGCTTCTCGGCGCCAGCTCGGAGCAGGAGCCCACCCAACTATTGGGCGATCCCGACGGTGTGGACGCGATCGTCGACGACGCCACCCGGCTGTTGCTCATCGTCAGGGACCTCGAGCGCGTGGGCGATCACGCGGTCAATGTGTGCGCCCGGACCCTGTACGCGACGACCAACGACACAGGTCTGATCTACTGATGGCGCCGACTCGAATCGAGGGAACCGATCCGATCGTGCGAAAAGCCCAGTTGGCCGGTGGCTCGACATTCACCATCTCCCTCCCGAAACACTGGGCAGAAAGACAGAGCATCGAGCGTGGGTCCGACGTGTACCTGTACCCACTCGAGGACCGGGTCGTGGTCGCGCCAGTGGCCCTGGCCCCGGAGACCCACAGTACGACCATCGCCGCCGACGACGTGGACGAGGTCGCTCTGACGAGACGCATTCGGGCGGCCTATGCCGCCGGAAACGACTCTATCGCAGTGAGCGCCACTGACGGCCTCGGTGCCGACGAGCGCCGACTGGCGACGCGACGCCTCCGTGATCTCGTCGGGTTCGACGTCACGACGACTCGGAACGGGCGGGTGGAGGCACGGAGCCTGCTCGATACCGCCGAGGTGTCCCTGGCACAGACCGTCGCACAGCTCCGCCGGCTGACCACCTCGATGCACCTCGACGCAGCCCGGGCTATTGCCGAAAACGATGTCGAACGTGTCGCGACAGTCGACGGGCAGGCTGCTGACGTCGACCGGCAGGTTGCACTCGTCCACCGGCAGTTCACCCGTGCGCTCGCGGACGTCGCCACGCTCGAGCACCTCGAAACCGACCGCCTCACGGCCTTTCACCACTACCGCAGCGCCACCCATCTCGGTGACATTGCGGCCCACGCGACAGCGATTGCGTGCCGGGCCGAGGACGAGCAGTCCGAGCGGCCGCCGGCTGCGGTCGGGGACGCGCTCCAGATCGTTGCCGCCAGGCTACATGATCTCGTCGCCGCCGCCCTGGATACCCCCGACGGCGAGTTCGAACGGGGGCGGGAGGAATTCGAGGCAGTGACCGCCGAACTCGAGGCCGTTCTCGCCGACGCGGACGTCGCCTCCGTCCGCTATGGACGCATCGTTGGCCGCTACCGCGCGGCGGCAGCAACCGCTGCGACCATCGCCACGGCACGAGTTGGTCGATCCGGCACCGACGGTGGCTAGCGAGTCCATCTTCGCCCGGCCTTGGTTAGACGCCATTGGTCGGCGTCCGTAGACCCTCCCAGTGTAAATCGCCTATAGGAAAGAGAAAGCCCTCGGCCGGGTCGAGTGGCGAAGCCGCGAGACAGCGAGGCCACGTCCGACGCGAGCGGCGAGCGGCGCGTGGTTCGACCGGCGCGGGATGCGACCGACGCGTGCCTCGACCGAGGGAAGAGGCACGGTCTGGTCGCCCAGTGTCCTCGTGAGTGAGTAAAACGAGCGAACGAGGGTCCCCCGAGGGAGCATGCGACCGAGGGGGTGCTCGTCAGAGCTTGCTCTGACGGTGGCTCGAGGGACGAACGGTGCGAGGCTCGA
>JAZKTI010000097.1:0-9019 GCA_036625635.1 Haloarculaceae archaeon | reverse complement strand
CGGCGAGGACGAGGGGGGCATCGAACCCGCCGATCTCCTGGCCAACGACGTCCCCCTCTCCCTGGGCGGCGAGGAGGACATCTTCCCCTTCGGCCGTGTTCCCTCCCCGCCGTCGACGCTATACGTCGCTTCCGAGGAGGCACTGACCAAGAAAGGAGCGCGGCTTGACCTGCGATTCGAACCGCCCGCGGGCGACCGAGACTTCGAGCCGACCGGTGGGAATGGGCCCGACGCGGGATCTGGCGACGGTGGGCACACTACCGACGAGGGAGACGACGGCGACGAATACGGGCGCCCGGCTGCCATGTCCGTCGGCGCCGGCGCCCTCGAGGGGGAGCCCGAACTTTCCTGGGAGTACTGGGACGGAAACGGGTGGTCCCGTCTGCCGCTGCTCGCAGACGAGACCGACCGGTTCCGCGAGCACGGCACCGTCTCCTTCGAGGTACCCGAGGACCTCGACGAGACCTCGGTCTCCGGCCACGACGACTTCTGGATCCGGGCGCGGCTGGTGGGCGGCAACTACGGTCAGCCGCGATACGAGATCACCGAGGAGGGCCGGCGCGGCGAGATGATCGAGGGGCCATCCCCGCCCCGATTCGCGGGCCTGGCGATCCACTACAGCCAGCAGGCCCAGCCCTTCCAGCACGTCGTCACCGAGAACAATCGGAGCTACCAGGCCGTCGACACGGAGCGGGAGCCCCTCGCGCTGACGCCGTTCGTCGGGGTGCCGGACGACTCCCAGACGCTCTATCTCGGCTTCGACGACACGCTCCGGAACGGCCCGATCAACCTGTTCGTCCCCACGGACGACGAGCGCTACCCGCGGACGTTCGACCCCGGGATGCGCTGGGAGTTCTGCGCCGACCCCGAGGGGGACGAGTGGCGGAAGCTCGAGGTCATCGACGGAACCGAGGGGCTGACCGAGCGCGGCATCGCCAGTCTCAATTTCCCGGAGGCGACCACCCCCTTTAGCCGATTCGGGCAAACCAGACACTGGATCCGGGTTCGCGTGACGGGCGACGAGTTCTACCGGGGGCCGACCGGGCCAGCCATCCGGAAGGAGGGGGAACGCATCGTCGAGCTCACACGCGAGGACCGAACTGCGGTGGCGGACCTCGCGCGACCGCCGACCCTGGTGGGAATCCACCCCAACACCCAGTGGGCCTACAACGAGGAGACAGTCGAGGACGAGATCCTCGGGTCGAGCGACGGCTCCCACCAACAGTCCTTCGAGTGTCGGCGGGCCCCCGTGACTGACATCGAGTGCTGGGTCGACGAGGTGGACGCCCTCTCCAGAGCCGAGCGCCGCGATCTCGAAGCCACGGCCCCTGGCGCCGTCCGGCGCGTCCCCGAGAGTGACAGCGAACCCGTCGAGTTCTGGGTCCGGTGGGAGGTGGTCCCGGACTTCCTCGAGTCGGGCCCGGAGGACCGACACATCAGGGTCGATCGAACGAGGGGTACCGTCGAGTTCGGCGACGGGCAGCGCGGCCGAATCCCGCCGGCTGGCGAGAACAATGTCCGCGTGACGTACAAGACGGGCGGCGGCAGCGGCGGGAACGTCGTCGCTGGGGCCATCGACGAGTTGCGCGAACCCATCACGCTGGTGGACTCGGTCACGAACCTCCGGCCGAGCGACGGCGGGGCCGACGTCGAGTCGATGGAGGCTGTCGTCTCCCGCGCACCCGAAGGGATCAAAAACAAGGGCCGGGCCGTCTCGCCGCGGGACTACGAGCAGGTCGCGAAGGCGGCCTCGCGGGAACTCGCGACGGTCAAGTGCGAGCCAGAACTCGACCAGCGTGGCAACAGGCGGCCCGGGTGGGTAACACTACTCATCGTCCCCCGCGGACAACGCGATCGTCCCGTTCCCTCCATGGAGCTCCGCAGCCGCGTCGAGAACGCAGTCCAGGAGCGCGCCCCCGCGACGCTCACCGGCCGCGAGGAGCAGCGCATCACCGTCCGGGGCCCACACTACGCCGCCGTCTCTGTCGATGCCACGGTCCACACAGATGGCATCGAAAGCGTCTCCACGCTCAAAGAGACTGTCGAGTCGGGACTCGACGAGTTCTTTCATCCCCTCTCCGGGGGCAGCGATGGCGACGGCTGGGGGTTCGGCCAGACCCCCCGGCTCGCGACAGTCTCGTCGTTCATCGACGGGATCGAGGGGGTCGACACTGTCGCCGGGGTCGCGATGACTGTCGACCGTCGCGGCGAGGAGGTCAGGGTGCTCTCGGAGGGCGACGTCCCGACGCTCGAAACGGACACGCTCGTCTGCAGTGGGGCCCACGACGTCACCGTTCACATGGAGGAGAACAAAGGCCAGTGATGATCCGCGAACCGACAGCACCGACCACGACGATGGCGACGGCAACAGAAGGCGTAGCGACCGAGAGGGGTGCGGCAGTATGGGACTAGAGGTCCCCGATCTCGACGACACGGACTACGCGGAGCTCGTGGACGAGGCGACGAAACTACTCCCGGCGTATTCCGACGAGTGGACCAACTACAATCCCCAGGATCCGGGCATCACGATCATCGAGTTGTTGGCCTGGCTCTCGGATTCCTACGTCTACCAACTGGACTCGGTAACCGACGCGCACCGCCGGAAGTATCTCCGGCTGATGGGCACCCGGCCGCGGCCGCCCCAGCCCGCCACCGCGCGGCTGTCCCTCGGGACACCGCCCGCGGATGGACCGCTCGAAGTGCCGGCGGGCACGCGGCTCACGGTTGTCGACGGGTCGAGCCAGGAGAAGACGTTCGAGATCGACAAGGCAGTGCCGGTGACCGGTGCGACCGTCGCGACGGTCCGGACGGTCACGGACAGCGGCCCGTCGGACCACTCCCACGCGAACGACACCGAGGGTATGTACTACCGTCCCCTCGGCGGTGATCCGGCACCCGGAGACGCCCTGGCTCTCGGAGTCGACGGTGACCCGTTCGCGGCCGGCGAGGAATGTGCGATCCACGTCGACGTCCACGACGAGGACCTCCCCGAACCCGGGTCTCACGGCGGGGAGTCGTCGGTCTTCGAGCCCTCCGTCGACCTGGTCTGGGAGTACTGCACCGACTACGACGAGCCGGCCGGTTCGTGGGAGGCCTTCCCGGTGACGCGCGACGAGACGGACGGCTTCTACCGAGGCGGAATCGTTGCTCTCGAGGCGCCCGAGGAGTGGTCACCTGCGGACTGGGGGCACGAGGAGGCGGGGCTGTTCGGTGCCGAGGCCGGTCTCGTCTGGATCCGGTGCCGCCTGGCCGAGCCGGGCTACGAGATTCCCCCGCGGTTCGACGCCGTCCGCCTCGACGTGGTGACGGTGACCAACCGCCGGACGGTCGAGGGCGAACCCCTCCAGCCGGTCGGGGACGCCGAGGGAGAGGCTCGCTTCAGTAACCAGACGTACCGATTCTCCCACGCCCCGGTCCTCGATGCCGAGGTCACGGTCGACGGTGAGGCGTGGACGGAGGTGCCGGACTTCGACGCCTCCGGTCCCACGGACACGCACTACGTCCTCGACCCGACCAGTGGCACGATCAGGTTCGGCGACGGGCAGCGCGGCGCAGTGCCCGACCCGGACGCGCGGGTCCTCGCGGAGCGGTACGTGGCGTCCGATGGGGCCGACGGGAACGTGCCGGCCGGGGCCACCTGGCGGTTCGCGGAGGACGCGACGGCGGCCGAGGGCACCACGCTCGAGGACGTGTCCGTGACGCCCGACGGCGGCGCCAGCGGCGGAACCGACGCGGAGTCGCTGGAGGCAGCCTTCCGTCGCGTCCGCCGGGACTTGAAGACACCCTACCGGGCCGTCAGCGCCGACGATATGGCGGCCCTCGCACGGGGGACCCCGGGCCTGCGGGTCGCGCGGGCGACGGTCCTCATGCAGGATCGGGAAGGGGCCCACCCCGACGCCCCACCGGAGGCGCAGGTCGTCGTGGTCCCGTACGCCCCACCGACCGTCCGGACGCCGACGCCCAGTCGCGGGTTCCTGGAGGCAGTCCAGGCCCACCTCGACGAGCACCGTCTCCTGACCGACCGGGTCAGGGCCGTCGAGCCGACGTATGTCGGCCTCGGCGTCGCACTGGAGGTGCAGTCGACCGAGTGGCGGCCCAGACCCGGTGGCGAGGACGATGTTGCGGCCGCCATCGGAGATTACCTGCATCCCGTCCACGGCTTCGAGGGCGACGGGTGGCCGTTCGGTCGGACGCTGTACGCGGAAGACCTGGCAGCCGTCGTCGAGGAGCTCCCGTGGGTCGCGGGCGTCGAGTCCCTCTCGATCACGGCTCCGGGGAACGCGCGGGTCGATCCGGATGGCAACGTGCGGATCGACGAGGCCGCGCTGTTCACGGTCGCCTCGCTGGACGCCGACGTCGTTGCGGGCTCGCGACCGGCCGGGGGCGACGACGGGGACGGGGGGAGGTGGTGAGACGTGGACTTCACCTTTCACTCGACCACGAGTCCAGCCCAGTGGGCCGCCTGGGCCGGTCGGAACGTCGCCGTCGAGGACCAGGGGCTCGCGCTGGAGACGGAACCGATCGTCGAAGCACGCGACCTCGGCTTCGAGGCCGTCGACGTCACCATCGACCGGGACGGGGCCGTCTACGCCCTCCAAGCCTCCGGTGACGTCTACCGATACGATCGCTCGGGCCGGGCGACGAACGTGTGGGAAAACGGCGACGGCGAACCCGTCGAGGACCCCCGAGCCCTCGCGCTGGCCGGCACCCGGGTCTTCGTCGCCGACGGCGAGGACGCCGACCTGGTCCTCATCTCCGAACGTGAAAACCGCGCCATCGGCCGGATCGACACCGGCCTCGCCTCGCCCGATGCACTCGTGACCGGTGGGCAGACGCTCTACCTGCTCGACGGCGGGTCGGGGGCTGGCGACGGGCGCGTCGCGACGCTCCAGCGACGCGGCGTGGTCAGGACCGCCATCCACGGCCTGGAGGCGCCTCGCGACCTCGCCGTGGATCCGGCGGGGAACGTCGCCGTGCTCGAGATGACCGACGAGGGGCCCCGGATCAGCCGGTACGAGGCCCGCTTCGTTGCCTCACCCGGTGCCTTCCCGTACCGAGAGCGGATCGAGGACTTCGACCTGGACGCGGTCGACGATACGCTCGTCCCGCACTGCATCGAGGCGATCAGCGACCAGGAAGTCATCGTCCACGGCCCGCTGGCTGCAAGCGGCGAGCCCGCGATGTACCACTACCGGTTCGCAGAGGACGGCGAGTCGGAGGGTCGCTTCGATCGCCGTCGGGGACTGGATGTCCGGTGTTCCCGGCTCCGGACGGGTGCACGCCGCCAGCGGACGCGGTATCCGACCTACTACGGCATCGGCGCAGCGGAGCGTCGGGTATACGCCATCGAAGAGACAAAGAAGTACCGTCGAAACGAGGGGACGGGTCGGTTCACAGGGACGGCATTCAGGCGGTTCGATGCGGGTTCGCTCGACACGGAGTGGCACCGCGTCACCCTCGGGTTCGATAGTCTGGGCTCGAACACCCAGGTGCTCCTTCGGTACACGGCCACCGACGAGCGGCGGCCCGAAGGCAGCGGCGTCGTGGAGATCGACGACGTCAACGAGCACGACGCGGCGGACCTCCGGGACGCCGGCATCGACTCCCTCTGGACGCTCCTCGAGGCCGACGCGGAAACGATCGCCACGGCGGCCGGAGGGGCGACCGTCGAGCGCGCCAGGGCCTGGCGCGATGCGGCGCTCTCCCACCTCACCGAACTGACGGAGGCCTGGCGGCAGGTGGATGTCTCGTCGGCTCCCGATACACTCCTCGAGGACGCGACCGGCCGGTACCTCCACGTCCGCCTCGACCTCGTCGGCGACGCGGACACCTCGCCGACGGTCGCCTCGTTGCGGGCGTACTGTCCGAGACAGTCGTACCTTCGCTACCTGCCAGACCTGTACCGGGAGGACCGACGGGGCGAGCAGTTCCTCATGCAGTTCCTCTCGACCTTCGAGAGTTCCTACACGGGAATCGAGGAAGAGATCGAAGGAGAGCTGACGCGGTACTTCGACCCCCAGGGCGTCCCGAGCGAGTACCTGGACTGGCTCGACGGGTGGCTCGGTCTGGAGGCCCACGAGGACTGGCCGGAGTCCGCCAGACGGGAGTTCCTCGACCGTGCGCCCGAGCTCTTCGAGAAGCGCGGCACCAGGCGAGGCCTCGCCGACTACGTCCGGCTGTACCTCGATCACGTCCCAGCTCCGGACACTGGCTGGATCCTCGAGTGGCAGCGGCGCCGCATCCGCGACCGGGCCGCGGCCGGCCACGTCTCGGACGAGGTCACCGAGGACCGCCTCGAGGCGGTCGACGACCTCGCTGAGGACCCGGGCCATCACCTGTTCGTCATGGAACGTCAGGACCTCGACGGCGTCGAGGCCCCGGCCGCCAGGAACCCATACACTCAGCACATGCCGGGTCCCCGGTCCTTCGCGCTGTACGTGGGCCCCTTCCTGGATCCGGCCCACCGTGAGGCGGTCGAGGACATCGTCGCCGAAGAGAAGCCGGCGCACACCGACGGCCACGTCGTTCCGATGCGCCAGCACGTCAAGCTCGAGGGGAACTCCTTCCTCGGCATCAACACCACACTGACGCCGCGTGACTTCGTCCTCGGCAGGGCCACGCTCGGCGAGGACAGCGTCCTGAAGTCAAAGGACCTGCTCTGAGCGACTCGCCGAACTCCTCTGACATTCCCGATGGAGCGGATTTCTCCCGCTGCCGTCGACACCGATCCGTCCGTGCACCGTACCCATCCCCAGGTCATTACTCCGATCTCGCCGTCAGTACCCCTCCGAGGCAGCGAGAATGCCTCACGACGGCGACTACGTCGAGTCCATCGTGACGGGAGACCACCAGAACACGTCCACAAGGTTGAATGTACACTCGGTTGAAGGGGGTGGTAGAGACGATACCGATGTCACTGAACAACGAACGGGGTGAACGAGGAGACGGACACCTCAGGCAGTTCGAGAAGAACAACTTCTTTCAGGGCAAGCTGATCACGGCGCGTGACATGGAAACCGAGCAGGACTACCACGCCGACCGGCTCCAGTCGCTGACACGGACGGTGACCGGGAGTGGGATCGTCCTCGGGCTCGGTGTCAGCTCCGTCGAAGCGGGCGAAACCGAACTCGAGGTGACGCTCGAACCCGGTCTGGTCGTCGACGGCCACGGCCGACCGATCGTCATCAGCCACCGGACGACGAAGACGCTTCCACTCCCCTCCAGCGACGACATCTACCTGTTCATCAGGTACACCGAGTCCGAACTCGAGACCGTCCCCGTTCCCGACGTCGCTGGCGCGAGTAGCGAGGAGTACATGTCGAACCGGCGGGTCGAGTCCTTCGAGTTGACCTACCAGGAGTCCCCGCCCGAGTTCGGGGGCATCGCGGACCTCGACACCAGCATCGTCGAGGCCGCCGACGAGGACACCGCCCTCCGCTCGCTGGCGAATCGGTACCATCAGCAGTTCCGGAGCGAGGCAACACCCACCGAGGACCCCTCTGTCTTCATCGGGTCCTTCGAGCGCACTCGGGATGGCAACTGGATCCCGGGCGGTGACACCGTCAGGCGGGATCTCGTCTTCGACAATGAAATGCTTTACACCGCGATCGTCAACCACATCGCCGACACCGACAATCCGCACGGCTCCGCCGAGCGGTCGGGTGGCGGTGGAGAAGGGCTCGGCGATGCCGCGGCGGAACTCAAGACGATGCAGGACCGGCTGGATACGCTCACCCGGTACGTGATGCGAAAGTCACTGAACGACAAAGTCCGCTTCTTCGCCGAGGTATCGACCCGGTTCGAGGAGGCCGACTCGGACGCGAGCAAGACAGCCCAGGAGATCGTCGAGACCGCGAAGGACGGGATCGCCGACGAGGTTGTCGATGACTCCGAGGCGTTCCGGACCCTCGTCGGAGACATGCTCGAACTCGACATCGCCCTGGGCGAGGAACTCGAGGATTACGCCACCGAAGAGAGCCTCGAGCGCTACGTAAAGGCAGTCAACGAACTACAGGAGACGGTGGCGAGTGACCGGAGCGTGCTAGAGGTCGCCGAAGCACTGGACGGGGTCTGCGAGGCAGCGGATTCGCTGGAGATGGTCGTGGTCCTGGAGGAGGAGTGAGCGGGCCGTAGGGCCGAGTTCTCCCCCGGTGGAGGATTATTACGCTGTGTGATATGACTGGAGTCTGTAAATCGGTTTCAGACAGCCTCTGGCCAGGTTTCAGCATCGAGAAAATGTCTATGGGTACTGATGAATAGATTTATGTATTCAGAATATGTGCTTGACGATTATACGAGTGAGTGACAAACATGGCAGAATACCTGTCCCCCGGCGTTTACGTCGAGGAGGTCGAAGGCGGTACCAAATCGATCGAAGGCGTCAGCACGAGTACGGCAGCGTTCCTCGGGGCGACCGAGCGGGGTCCCGTGAGCCCGCGACTGATCACGAGTTTCTCGGAGTTCCGGCGATGGTACGGGAGCAGCCCGGAGGAGTCCAACCTCGACATCGCCGTCGACGGATTCTTCCGAAACGGCGGCAACCGCTGCTACGTCACGCGGGTCAGTTCTGAGGATCCGCGCGACGTGGTATCGACGGGGGTCGACGACGAGGAGGGCAACCCGGTGATGGAAGCGTCGGCGATCGGGCCAGGCGACTGGGCCGAGTCGGTCGCCGTCGTCGTAACGGACAGTCCGATGTACAAGGAGGGCACGAACAAGATCTTCGGGGTCACGGTCCGGTACTGGTCCCAGGACCCATCGGAGATCAACGATCCGGCATCGGCGGAGCCGGACCCGCTGCCCGATCACGAGGAAAGCTACGAGGAGCTGACGCCGAACCCGACCTCGAGTAACCACTTCGAGAAGAAAATGGACAGCTCGGTCCTCGTTGACGTCCGCAGCATCAGCGAGGAACGCCCCGAGGAGGGCCTCACCTGGCTAGGCGAGGACAACAGCGGCAACTCGGGCAACAGCAACTCCGGCAACGGCAACTCCGGCGACGGCACCTCCGACGACGGAC